>PLZL01000349.1 GCA_003152145.1 Limisphaerales bacterium | reverse complement strand
TGAAATTCATCCACGAGCGCAAGACCTCCGCGCTGCTGTGCTGTTCCGTGCGGCTCGGCGGCATGAGCGCGAACTGCACGCCCGCTCAACTCGCGGCCCTCACCGACTTCGGCTACCACGTCGGCCTCGCGTTCCAAGTGATTGATGACATCCTGGATGTGACGCAGACCAGCGCGCAACTTGGCAAGACGGCGGGCAAGGACGTGGCCGTGCAAAAGGCGACCTATCCGGCCATCGTGGGCCTGGAAAAATCGCGGAAGATTGCGGCGCAACTGACGGCCAGGGCGTTCGCCGCGTTAAACATTTTCAAAGGCAAAGCCGTCGCCCTTGAAGCGCTGGCGGAATTTTTGTTAAAGCGGGATAAATAAACTTGCACACAATTCTTGAACGGAAAATCAACATGGACACGCACGCACTCATAAGGTCGCTTCTTGATGATGTATCAAAATTACCCCATAAAGATGATGGCAAACTTGATCTTCTCTTGAAGCGTGCAAAGATGGTAATCATAAAGGTTTTTAGCGGTTCATCTCAATATCTCACCGATTTGGATTCAATTCATTTTTATCCGCAAGTTGCATTTAGCGGGATGGATCCAAGTTGGTATGATCGAAGTTGGAATTCAGGAAAGAGTGAATTCATCAATTTGTGTCAGACGATGCTTGAAGACCTAACGATTGGCCATCAGTCGACTGTTAAATCTGTTCCTAAGACTGCTAAAGTGTTCGTAGTTCATGGTCACGACAATGAAATGAAGCTGGCGGTGGCTCGCACTCTCGAAAAAATAGATTTAGAGCCAATCATTTTGCATGAGCAGCCTGATAAAGGGAGAACGGTGATAGAAAAATTTGTAGATTATTCAGACGTTGGTTTTGCAGTTATTCTTTTATCTCCGGACGATTTGGCCTTTTCTCGGAATGCTTCTCCGGAATCAGCGAGGCCAAGAGCGCGTCAAAATGTAATTTTAGAACTCGGATTTTTCATCGGCAAACTTGGGCGAGATCGAGTTGTCGCATTCCATAAACAAGTCCCAAAGTTCGAAATGCCTTCAGACTACGAAGGTGTTCTTTTCAAGCCATTCGACGACGCGGGCAACTGGCGTTTTGAATTGGCGAAAGAACTTCGAGCCAGCGGCTACAACATTGATGCAAACAAATTGATCTGAAAGTTGCAACGCCGTCGGCGCGGAATCATTGTAGCCCGGCATTTACAAAATGGAATAGCTCCGTAGGAGCGGAATATTCGGGAGATGCCGCTCCTGACGGAGCTTGGAAAATTTTGTCGGCGATCTTCTACAAGTATGCCGCACCTAAGGTGCTAAAAATGTCCAACGAGTCGGGGTAAAATTTGTCGCCACCCTAGAAAACAACCCCCCGGCTTGTCCCTGCGGACGGCCGCCATTTGCTGACGGCCACCCCTTGCGACCGGCCATGCATACGCCGAGCTATGGTCAGATGCATTGAAATTGATTGGTGGGCCTGCTCGGACTCGAACCGAGAACCAAAGCATTATGAGTGCTCTGCTCTAACCAATTGAGCTACAGGCCCGGCTGAAAGCAGACTGCGGAATTCCATCCGAGACGTCAACTTTCAATAACGCCACAGGAGAAAAGCCTCAACGTAACCGACCGCGCAGATGCCGCGCCGCAGCGCACAGCACGAAGGCGGGCTGAAACATTCGTTCGACGATGCGCTTCGAGCTTCAACTCGTCAACCCAGCAAGCTGGAATTACCAATTACGGAACGCACTCCGTTTTCAATTTCAAAATCTCCTCGCGCAATTGCAGCGCCAGTTGCTTGCGGTCCACCCCGGTTCGTTGAACAGGCGCAAAGCGGACATTGGCGCGGACGGTGCGTTTGCCCAGCAGATTGAGCAAATGCGGAAAAAATGTGTGGTCACCCCAATAACAAACCTCCCGGACGACATCGCCGTCTTCAATGGCATATTGAATCGCGCTGACAGAGAGCGGATGCGTGGTTTGCGCCGCCGGTTCGAGCAGCGACGATTTGAACGGCAGAACCGTCTGACCGTTGGAGCTGCCCCCTTCCGGAAACAAGACCACGAGCGCGCCCCGGTTCAACGCGGCCTGAATTTCATCGTTCACCTGCCCGACGTGCACGCGGCGTTCGCGGTCAACGAACAACGTCCCGCCCATTTGCGTGAGCCAGCCGACGACCGGCCATGATTTGATCTCGCGCTTGGACACAAACACCACGGGCGCGATGGACGCGAGCAAAAAAATGTCGAGATAGCCCAGGTGATTGGAAACGAGCAGGCCGCGCGCCGGAACCGGTCCAGCGGTGCGCACCTCCAGCTTGAAAATTTTCAGCACGCGCCGCGAATGGCGTTGCAGCCACAGCGCGCGGACGGCTGGTTTTGAATTGTTCGGGCGAAAGGCGCAGCGGAACAGAAAGTCGAAGATGGCGGCGAGAACAACGCCGACAAACCAGAAAAATCTTCCGGTGACGCGGAGCGGATGCCGGCGCAGCCCTTTCATGCGTCATCGGATTTGGCGGCATTACAGAACAGCCAAGCCCAGCCGGCGAGAAAGCTCCCGCCACCGAACGGCGTTATGGCACCAAGCCAATGCGCGTTCGTCAACGCGAGCAAATATAGCGAACCGGAGAAAATCACAATGCCCGCCAGAAAACACCACCACGCGCAGACGGCAAATGGTTTTCGTCCGGCGAGCAGGAACAGCATCACGGCATGGATGAAATGATAGAACACGGCTTTTTCCCAAACCGCCGCCATGCCATTTTGCGTGAGGATGTTCTTCAGCCCGTGCGCGCCGAAAGCCCCGAGCGCCACGGCTAGAAATCCGGTCGCCGCAGCGATGCGCGTGGCCGTGACGCCGCTCATTTTGTTACTGCATTTGTGCTGGCGCGCTGCTGGAGCTGCCGTTCGAGATAG
>PLZL01000095.1 GCA_003152145.1 Limisphaerales bacterium | reverse complement strand
CGATGTGCAGGTAGCCGTTCGGCTCCGGCGGAAAGCGCGTGTGAATCTGCGGATATTTCTTTTCAACGACGTGCTTCGCGACAATGTCGCGGATGAAATCGGACGGCGCGGCGAAAGTTTCTTTATTTTCCAGACTCATAAAATCGAACGAAGGCTAACAGAAACGGGCGCGATTGTCCAAACGAAGCCGTTGCCCTTCAGTCAAGCGGATAGATTTTTATTCTTCGCGCGCGATTCGTCGGCGAGTTTCAATTTGAAATCCGCCAGCGCCTTCTGCAACCGCCCGTCGCTCACGGCCAGAATTTGAACCGCCAGGATTCCCGCGTTCTTTGCCGCGTTGACGCCGACTGTCGCCACGGGAACGCCCGGCGGCATTTGCACGATGGAAAGCAATGAATCCATTCCATCCAGCGCCTTGCCCTGAATCGGCACGCCGATGACGGGCAACGTCGTGTGCGCCGCGGTGACGCCCGGCAGGTGCGCCGCGCCGCCCGCGCCCGCGATGATGACGCGCACGCCGCGTTCGCGCGCGGTGCAGACATATTGTTCGAGATCATCCGGCGTGCGATGCGCGGAAATGACTTTGGCTTCGCTCGCGACGTCGAATTCTTTCAACACATCCGCGGCGGCCTTCATGGTCGGCCAATCCGAATCGCTGCCCATCAAGATGCCGACGAGCGGTTTGTCAGATGTATTTGCCTTCATGCGGAGGAAATTTAACGGGTTCAAAACCGAAAGTCACCCGAATTGAATTCGTGCAAATTTGTGAAATTCGTGTCATGCTGGCGGGGATTCGGCCATGACGACCGCCAACAAAATCACGATTCTGCGAATCCTCCTGATTCCGTTCTTCGTCGTCGAACTGATTTACTACGTCGAGACCGGCAATGAAATTCACCGGCTCGTTGCCATTCTGTCGTTTGCAATCGCGGCGATTCTGGACGGGGTGGACGGCTACATTGCGCGGCGTTACAAACAAATCAGCGAGCTGGGAAAGATTCTCGATCCGCTGGCGGACAAATTGCTTCTGGTTTCGGGCATCGTCGCGTTGAGTTTCAATCACGGAACTCTTCTCGCCCAGATTCCGTTGTGGCTCACCGGCACGATCATCGGGCGCGATTTCCTGATATTGATCGGCATGGTGGTCATCCATCTCACCGTCGGAAAGGTCGTCGTGCATCCGCGTTTCATTGGCAAGTGCGCGACTGTGCTGCAAATGGCCGTCGTCTTCTGGATTTTGTTGAAGTGGGATGCCGGACGCGGCGCGCACTGGCTCAAAATCTGGACGGTGGGCGCGGCAGTCTGCACCGGCGTTTCGGGACTGCTTTACATTTTGGACGGCGTGAAGCAGCTTGGCTCGCATCCGGCGAGTTCGCCGACGAAACCTTGATTTATGGCAAAGGAAATTCAATTAAAATTGAAGGAAGGCGATGTCGCACCGGAATTTTCCGCGGCGACGAACGGCGGCGGGAAAATTTCACTCGCCGATTTCAAAGGCCGGAATGTAATCCTCTATTTTTATCCGAAGGACGACACACCCGGCTGCACGAAGGAAGCCTGCGCGTTCCGCGACCATTTCGCGGACTTCAAGAAAAAGGGCGCGGTCGTGCTCGGCGTCAGCACCGACCCGGTGAAGTCGCACGACAAGTTCGTGGAGAAATTCAAGCTGCCGTTCACGCTGCTGGCCGATGAGGACAAAAAGATTGTCGAAGCCTATGGCGTCTGGGGCGAGAAAAGTTTCATGGGCCGCAAATATCTTGGCACGCACCGTGTTACGTTCCTCATCGGCCCGGATGGCCGCATCAAAAAAATCTGGCCGCAGGTGAAGCCGGACGAGCACGCGGCGGAAGTTTTGGCGGAGTTGTAGTTCAGCCTTCAGGCTGTTTTTCAGACCGGTCAAAGCTTGAAATCCAACTCCGTGTTTGACACACGCGCCAAAATGAAGAAAATTTGTCCGCGGTAAACAAGTTAAACCAAAACCAAGGAAACGATTATGGCAATATCCGTTGGCTCCAAAGCACCCGATTTCACCCTCAAATCCAAATCGCCCGTTGACGCGGACGTGAAATTGAGCAACAACTTCGGCAAAAAGAACACCGTGCTGCTGTTCTTCCCGCTTGCTTTCACCGGCGTCTGCACCGCTGAATTGTGCGACGTCACCTCCGCCTTCGGCACGTATGCGAGCCTCGGCGCGGACGTCATCGCCATCAGCGTGGACAGCCCGTTCGCGCAACAAGCCTGGGCGAAGCAGGAAAAAATCGGCATCACGCTCGCCAGCGATTTGAACAAGACCACCATCAAGGCTTACAACGTGGTGTTCCCGATGCTTGCGGGCGTGGGCGACACGGCGGCGCGCGCGGCGTTCGTGATTGATAAGAATGGCGTGGTGCAATACAGCGAACAAACGCCGACGCCGAAGGATTTGCCGAACTTCGAGGCCGTCAAGGCGACGCTGGCGAGGTTGAAGTAGGTATTGAGGACAGCCAGTCATTCAAGCCGCTCGTTTGGGTGGCCTGAATTGTTTACAGCGTTGGCGGGACGTTTGCGGAAGTCATCCACTCGCTGATCGGCCGCAGGTTTCCACATTCCGGGCAGGATGTGGCGGCGTATTGAGTTCCGCAATGCGGGCAAACACCCTGCGTTTCAAAGGTGTCGAAAGCTTTCCGGCATTTGGCGCAGCGCCAGATTGCGCCCAGCGGCGGGGCGGTTTTGCAGACCGGACAGGCGAACCCTTCGCGACGCGGCGCATTCGCCATTTTTGCCAGCGCCCGCGCCTGCATCAGCCCGCCCCAGCAATTCATCACGATGAAAGCGCACATGATGCCGATCCAAACAGATTGCATCCAGAACGCAAACACGATCAAACCGGCAACACCGACAAACCCGATGATGCTCGCGATCATCAAGCTATTAGCACGTCCAAACGCAAACCACAGCAGCGAGCGCAAAATTTGGCCGCCGTCCAGCGGGTAGATCGGCATCATGTTGAAAATCAGCAAAACCAGGTTGATGACCCAGATGTGGTTCAAAAACCGGAACCAGTCGGGCGGGTTGTCGGCTCCGGTCGCCTGCGCGCCCAGCCAGAGCAGCGCGCTTAAAATCGGGAAGAGAACGACATTGACCAATGGCCCGGCGGCGATGCTCCACAGTTGCGCGCCGGGACGCTGCGGCGGGGAAACATAGGCCACGCCACCCAGCGGCCAGAGGATGATGTCGTGAGTTTGCCCGCCGACTGACCGGCACGCCAGTTGATGGCCAAATTCATGGATGAGCACGATTCCAAACAGCGAGAGACATTCCATCACGCTCCAAATTGGCGACACATAACCTCGCGTCTGGCTCACGAAATACCAAATGGCGATGAACCACGCCCAATGCAGGTAAACCGTAATTCCAAAAAGTTGGAACAATCGAATGGAGCCTTGTCGCGTTGGCATTTTCTGAAACTGCCAGAGTCGTGGCAGCGCAACAAGTTTTTTGGCCGGATTTCCGTTTCCGTTTCGTCACCGGGGTTTAACCGGCCTGCCATTTGATTTGGCGTGGCGCTGGCTTAAGCTGCCAGCATGGTGCCTCGAATTCTGATTGTGGACGACGAACGCGATTTCGTCGAATTGGTGCAATACCGCCTCGCCGGACTGGGCTGCGAATTCATCGTGGCGAACAATGGCGTGCAGGCGTTGAGCCAGGCGCGGCAATTCAAGCCCAGCCTGATCCTGCCCGACCTCGACGGCCTGTCCGTTTGCGAAATCCTGCGCCGCCAGCCGTCCACCAAAAAAATCCCCATCATCTTCATGAGCGCGCTGTCGAGCGAGGTGACCCGGCGCACCGTGGCGATGCAGGCCGACGATTTCTTCACCAAACCGCTGGACTTGGAACGGCTCCAGCTCCGCATCACCGAATTGCTGCACCGCGAACTCATGTCTGCAAAGTAGTTCCATCTTAATCCCAATCGTCATCGTAATCGTTGTCTTCTTTGCGCGATTACGATTAAGAGCAGGATTAAGATTTAAGATCGTCACACCTTGACACATCGGCGCGCAGGCTTCATTTTCTCCTGATTATTTTGAGAATTACATGAACGTATCGCATAATTTATTCCGGACCTTGCAGGAATTCGACCTCGGCAACGGCAAACTTGGAAAGCTCTTCTCGCTTCCCGCACTGGAAAATGCCGGCGTCGGTCCGGTTTCCAAATTGCCCGTTTCCATCCGTCTCGTCCTCGAATCCGTCCTGCGCAACTGCGACGGCAAGAAAGTCAGCGAGGCAAACGTGAAGGAACTCGCCAACTGGAAGCCCGCCGAAACGCGCAAGGCGGAAATCCCGTTCGTCGTCGCGCGCATCGTGTTGCAGGATTTCACCGGCGTGCCGCTGCTCGTGGATTTGGCGGCGATGCGCAGCGCGGTTGCCAGACTCGGCAAAAATCCGAAAATCATCGAGCCGCTCGTGCCGGTGGATTTGGTCGTTGACCACTCCGTGCAGGTGGATTTCGCGGGTGGCGCGGATTCGATGGCGAAGAATC
>PLZL01000159.1 GCA_003152145.1 Limisphaerales bacterium | reverse complement strand
CCCAAGTAACTTTCCGTCTCCTCCTGCGTCAGTCCGTAAACCATTCCACCAAAGGTCAAATCCGGAAGACTGCCCAGTTCGATGGAGTTGCCGTCAAATTTGGGCAACAAACTTCGCAAGTTCAGGCTACCATCAAATTGCGGGGACATGTCCACGATCAAGTTTGGATTGAGCGCAAGAATTTGCGGCTCGATTAATAGCGAATTTTTCAGGTCTTGCAATACTAACCGAAAATTTCCCTCGTCCTTGGACGACGCTGGGTTGTAATTAAACAGGCGGACCTCATTGGTCGGCCGCGTGTTGATGAAAGCGGAAGCCGCCATGTAGGTGTTCACCGCGTTGGTGAAGGCGGTGCGCGCGGCTTGCAAATCGTTAGTTGTGGAGAACGTGAACATTTGCGGATAATCGGACAACACTTGTTGAGCAGACAAGATTCCATTGGTGTATAGCGCGCGGAGGGCCGCCACCTGGGCGTCGAAATTCTGGGCGTTCAGCGTGTAAATACAATACTCCGAGGCGTATAAACCCGCCTGTATCAATTTCAGATCACCATAATCCAGCGTTACATCGGCGATGGTGGTTTCACTACTGGTGAGGCTGACGGTGAAGTTGGTGTGCGTGACCGCAGCCACGTTGCTGATCGCGCCGGAGAGGGCGGGCAAAACATTGGTTCGCAACTGCGCCGTGAATTCGGCGGCGTTCACACCGCTTGGAGCAAGCCAAAGTCCATTTGTATCTTTGGGAGGAATGGAATCCCAGGCGTAAATGCTTCGCCCGGCAATCGGAAAACCAATCCGCGTGAGAAAATTGCTTCCTGCCGTCTGGCTGGGCAAAACTAGTATTCGTGTGATGGTATATAGCGCATTGGCGGTTTGGTGATTCGGATTGACGGCCAAAGCCTGCGCGAAGTTGGTGTTGGCGGCAGTGATGTTATGCGCCGCGAGATAGAAACGACCTTGATTAACCCAATCGTCCGCAGTCTGGGCGGAGACTCTCCAACAGCAGAGTCCGGCAATTAGAGTAATAAGAACGCGCGTTTTCATGGCGTTTTATCTGATCTTGATTTGAATACAAAAAACTCTTCCTCGTGTCCGCCCAGATTCCAGCGAAGCCAGCCTGCGGACGAACCGGCCACTTGCAAAGTTGCGTGCGGAATGGGTATTTGATGCTCAATGGAATCTGGCAAGGACACAGTTGATAATTCAATTGTGCCACCCCGCCTGACGCGTGCGCTGACGGCGCGTAAGCGCGGCTGCTTTTCCCCAAAGAACGCGATTTCAAGCTTTCGAAATTCCAAACGCCTGACACCAATTTCAGGTTGCTCCCAGAAATGCAACGCAAACAGGCCGTTTGTCAGACAATCTGCCGATTTAATTTGCATCTGAACATTCTCGACAACTGGAATTGGCAAAAGCCCGATGCGGAAAAATCCCCGGCGCTCATAGTCGGCAAAAATACGGTCAGCATGGATTTTGGCGAGAAGCGATAAATCATTTGGGCTATAATCTGAAATCGTCACATTATTGGCAGTTGCTCCAACCATCTCTGCCGCGCCCATTCTCAATTCAAGTGCTGCCCATGCCACCGCAACACCCAGAAACAAGCAAATGTTAAAACGATTTTGGAATTTAACTTTCACATGACTTATTCGTCCTTGAAAGCAGTTGATGATTGTTATCCTTTTGTCAAAATAATCGCAAGAATAAATACAGCCAGCATTTTGTTGGCGATTTGGCAGGGTTTCCTAGCTTCTTTCTGTGCGGGCGCGCCCGGTCCTGCATTTCTACACGCTCAACAAAGCGCCCGCGACCGGGCAAGTTTTGATAAATCTGGGACTGGCGTGAAGTGTCACCGTGGCATCTGACGTGAGGACGCTCTTTTCAGGGCCTGATTTAAAATGAGCCTCCTTACGTCGGCTGCCACAGTTTGAAGGCCGAACCTACAATCCAAATTGGTTCGCCATGATGCCAATGACGCTCATCGGCCCCTGATCTTCCAGACTGTCGGTGGCCTTGTCCACCTTTTGCAGCGTGAGCTTGGCGTTTCTGTAAAATTCCTGGTCGTTGACCAGTTTGCCGATGGTGCCCTGTCCTTGGTTGATTCGCAGCAAAATCTGATTGAGATTGGTCATCGAGGCAGTGGTGGCGGTGAAAAGCGTGTCGTCGGTCATCAATTTGCCGATGGTGCCCTGACCGTTGGTAATGCTGCTGACAACCGAGCGCACCTGCGTCACCGCGTCCTGCAAATTGGTGACGGTGCCAAGCGCGGAATTGTAAAGCTCATTGGTGTAAATCATCTTGCCGATGGTGCCCTGCCCGCTGGCGATCTGGGCGGTGATGTTGTCAATGTTGGAAATGGCGCCACCGATGTTGTCGCTGTTTTGCTTGACGAAATCAACCAGCGGTCCGATCAAATTGCTGATCTTGTCGCCGGAAAAAGCATCACCAAATCTTTTAATGCCGTCGGCGGCATCATTCAGTTTGGCCATGACCGCGTTGAGATCGGGCTGTTCTTCGGTCTGCAGCACCGCGCCGTCCACCGCCTTGGGTGCATCCGATGAACCAAAATTAACGGACACAAAATTCTGCCCCATCAGGCCGCTGAACCTGATGACAGCCTTGCTGTCGGTTTTCACCACGGCGTCGGCGTGGAGTTTCATCGTGACTTGGACCTTCCCGTCGGCGAGCGCGATTTTTTCGACGCGACCGATTTCCACGCCGGCCATTTTGACGTTGTCGCCGACCTTCAATTCCTGCGCGGTGTTGAACAGAGCGTTGACGCGGTAGCCGCCGTGCAGCATTTCCATGCCGCCGAGGGTTTCCATGATGGCCCAGGCGGCGAGCACCACCAGGACCACAAAAAA
>PLZL01000154.1 GCA_003152145.1 Limisphaerales bacterium | reverse complement strand
TACGAACGCTAAATCATTGCCAATCGGCGGCGCGCGGGCAAAATGACGCCGTGAACTTCCGCGACAAAATCATCACGTGGGACAAATTGCCGGAGTGGCGCGCAGCGTTTCGCCTGACCGGCAAGAAACTCGTCGTCACCAACGGCTGCTTCGACCTCCTGCACCTCGGCCACGTGACGTATCTCGAATCCGCGCGCAATCTCGGCGACGCGCTGCTCGTCGGCGTCAACGGCGACAGCGCCACGCGCGAGTTGAAAGGCGCAGGCAGGCCGGTGAATTCCGAAATGGATCGCGCCGCCGTTCTCACCGCACTGGCGAGCGTGGACGGCGTTTGTATTTTTGCGGAAAAGACGGCGGTGGAATTCCTTTCGGCGGCAAAACCCGACATTTATGTCAAAGGCGGCGATTACACTTTGGACACGCTAAATCAAGACGAGCGGCGCGTGGTAGAGCAGGCAGGCGGGAAGATTGTGATCATTCCGCCGGTGCCGGGCAAATCCACGACGGCATTGCTGGGAAAAATTTCGCGGCTGTGAAAATTCTGGTCATTTCCATGGCGGGAATCGGCGACACGCTGCTGGCCACGCCATTGATTCACGAACTGCGCGCGAATTTTCCCGACGCGACGGTTGACGCGCTCGCCATCTGGCCCGGCTCGAAGGATTTGCTGGAGAACAATCCGCATCTGAACCGCGTCCATCAAAAAAATCTCATCAAGGGGGGTGGGCTGGAAGCGTTGAGTTTTTTGTGGCCCTTGCGCCGCGAGCACTACGACGTCTCCATCAACACGCACCCGCAAAGCCGGATGCATTATCGCATCGCCGCGCGCATCGTCGGCGCAGCCATGCGCATCAGCCACGAATACGAATGTTTCGGCTGGCTCGACCGCCGGCTGGTGAACCGGACGTTGCCGCAGGATTACACGCGTCATTCGATTGAAAACAATTTTGACGTGCTGCCGCTGCTCGGCGCGAAAGTGAAATTGCCGTCGCACGAAATCGAAATTTTCCTGACGCAAGACGAGGAAAATTGGGCGGATGAATTTCTCACCGATCACAAATTGGCCGGCCATAAATTGCTAGGCGTCCACGTCGGTTCCGGTGGCACAAAGAATCTGCCGCTCAAACGCTGGCCGTTGAAAAATCACGCCGGACTGATGAGAGAACTGAACAAGGAGCGACCCGACATCCGCGTTCTCCTCTTCGGCGGGCCGGAAGAAGCCAAGGACCATCAAGTTGTGCTGGCGCAATCCGATCGCGATTTGACGCTGGAGGCAAAGACGCACAATCTCCGGCAGACGGCGGCGTTGATGAAACGTTGCAGCGCGTTTCTAAGCGTGGACACGGCATTGATGCACATCGCTGCGGCGGTGAAGGCGCCGAACCAGATCGTCATCGAGGCGCCGACGCTGAACGTGACGAATCTGCCCTATGGCAATCCGTTCACGCTGGTAAAAAACCCGGTCATCGCCGGGCGCAATCTGGATTACTACCGATACGACGGCGGCGACATCAGGGGCACGCGTGAGGAATTGCTGGCGTGCATGGCGTCGGTGAAAATCGAGGACGTCTTTGCGGCGGTGACGAACTTAATCTGAAATGACTAAACCATAATGACAAATGACTAAACAATTACGAATTTCCAAATTTCAAATTACGCGCCCACCTTTGTCATTTGGATTTAGTCATTCTTTAGTCATTAGGTTTTAGCCATTAGTCATTACAAAGAAAATCCTGCCGCCTTCGCGTCGGCGGCAAACATTTTCACCGTGTCGAGCGAGAGTTCCTTCAAACCCATTCCAGCAAGCTTGAGCGCCTTGTTTAAAATGTCATGCGGAACGGTCACGATTTCGCAGCCGCAGTCGTTCGCTTGGAATATGTTCAGCACTTCGCGGACGCTCGCCCAGAGCAGTTCTGCCTGCGGTCGGTCCTTCAGGATGGTTTTGCATTCGCGCATGAGTGGAATCGGGTCCGTGCCCGTGTCGGCAATGCGCCCGGCGAAAACGGATATGAACGCCGGCGCCTTGGCATGCAACGCCTGCGTGACGCCTTTGACCTGGTCCAAGGTGAGCATCGCGGTAATGTTGAGCTTCACGCCCTCGTTGGCCAGTTCGCGGATCAGTGGCAGTGACGATTCATCGCGCGTGTTGGTGATGGGAATTTTGACGTAAACATTCTTCGCCCAACTGTTGATTTTCATCGCCTGACGTTTCATTTCCGGGAACTCATCGGAAAACACCTCGAACGAAACCGGCTTGACGGTGATGTTCTGCAAAATGTCGCGCGCGAACGCCTCGAATTGCGAGACGCCCGCCTTGCGCATGAGCGTGGGATTGGTGGTCATGCCTTTGATGACCGGATTGGCGTTCAATTCCAACATGCCTTTTTTGTCGGCACCGTCGGCGAAAATTTTGACTTTGAGGTCTTTGAGCGTGCGCATGGTTAGATTTTTTTGGACTCGCGGAGGATTATGTCCGCAGCCACGGCCAGATTGCCAGCGGAAAAATCAGGTTTCTGCTTCAGTTCCTCGGCATACCCCCGGTCAATGAAAATCGTCCGGCATCCGGCGGCATGGCCGCAATCCACGTCGCGCCAGCGGTCGCCAACCATCCAGCTTTGGGTGAGGTCAATACCAAGGTCGCGCGCGGCGCGCAGCAACATGCCCGGCTTCGGCTTGCGGCAATCGCACTCGGAATCGTTTTTGCCGGAATGATAGCAAACTTCAACGCGGTCAAGCGGCAGTTGCCGGCGCATTTCAGAATGAATGGTTTCGACGATTTCTTTTTTCAAAGTGCCGCGGCCCACATCGGGCTGGTTCGTCGCGACCACCAGCAAAAAACCGGCTTGCTTGAATTCGGCGCAGGCTTCGAGAACGCCGGGAAGAATTTCAAATTCGCCCAAGTTTCTCGGCGGATACGGCTTGCTGTCCCGCTCCAACGCGCGGTTGATGACACCGTCGCGGTCCAAAAAAACTGCACGGCGGACTTCGGACGTCGAACTTCGGACTTCGGACTTCACCGCGTGCTTTCCCATTTCGTCTGGCCGACCTTGAGTTTCGGATGTGACACGAGCAGGTGCCAGATGACGGCTTGAAATGCCTCGCTGTGCGGTGTGACGTGCGCCGGGTTCACAGTCGGCACGATGACGCAGGCCGTCGCCTCCTTCGCGGTGAATCCGCCATCGCGGCCAACGATTCCAATGACCGTCGTCCCGGCTTTCTTGGCAAGTTGAATCGCGCTGATGAGGTTCGGGCTGACGTTTTTCTCCAGATTGCCGCCGCCAACGGAAAAAATCAGCAAACCGTCCTTCGCGTTGATGCGCGAACCTTTAAGCCATTCGGCGAAAATCGTCGCCCAGCCGTCGTCATTGGTGCGCGCGGTCAGTTCGGAAACATTATCGGTCGGCGCGTAAGCCTCGAAGCCGCAGATTTTGCGAAAATCGTTGACGGCGTGGCTGGCGTTGGCCGCGCTACCGCCGACACCGAGAATGAATAGTCGTCCGCCACGCTCCCGAACTTCGGCAAGCTTGTCGGCACATTTTTCGATCGCGTTCGCGTTCAGTTGCGCGACGACTTGCTGGACTTCGGCGAGAAAATCTTTGGCAAAGCTCATGTTGGTTTTGATTGTAGCAGCGTTTCCAGTTCCGACAAGCCCACAGGCGATCCGATTTCGTAAAATCGTTCGCGTACTTCGTAACCGGCGAGTTGCTTTTCCCGGACAAGTTTGCCCATGACTTCCGCCAGATCAAACGGCTGACCGGTAGGATACGAATCGAACGCTGCCACCTTGAACAAACTCAAGCCATAATCAATGTGCCGCATTTCCGGCAGTCTCGCCTTCTTGTCGTAAACAGCAATTTCTCCGTTGCGGAAAACGACGTTGCTCGTGTCATATTTCCCCTCGTTCCGAAAAACTGTCATGCAACCGAGCTTACCGCTGCGGTGAAAAAATTCGGCGATGGGTGCATATTCCGCCGGCAGATAGGAATCGCCGTAGAGCACGAAAAATTCGCCGCCGAGCAGCGGCAATGCGCGCTTGATGGCGCCGCCGGTGCCAAGCAATTTGTCGCTGTCGAAGGAATAATCCAGCTTCACGCCGAATTTTTTGCCGCCGCCGAAATCGCGTTGAATCATTTCACCGAGATACCCGAGACACAAAACCGCGCGCCGGATTCCGCGCGAGCGGAGCAATTCCAGTTGATGCGCGAGAAATGGTTTGCCGGCAACGGGGATGAGCGACTTGGGAATTTTTTCCGTGATGGGCCGCAACCGCGTGGCAAGTCCGCCCGCGAGGATGGCGACCGGAATGTCGAGCGGGGCGGTCACGAGATGACGAGTTTCGTTCCTTCGAAATCAAAACGGAAACGGACTTCCGCAAGCCCGGCCTTGGTCATCGCCTGACGCAACTTCGTTTTGTCCTCGGCGTAAAACATGAGAAAGCCGCCGCCGCCCGCGCCGATGAGTTTGCCGCCGAGCGCGCCGTTGGCCATCGCGAAATCATACCATTCGTTGATCTTGGGATTGCTCATGCCGCCGCTGCGCTGTTTTTTGCGCTGCCAATGCACGTCCATGAGCCGCGCGAACTCGGATAGTTTTCCGCTTTCCAGCGCGTGCTGGCTTTGCAAGCCGAGATCTTTCACGAAATGCAAGTTCTCGATCATCGCCTTGTCGTCCGATTTTGATTTTTGGTCCTGCTCCTTCAAAATCGCTGACGCGCTGCGCGAATAGCCGGTAAAAAACAGAAGCAGATTGTCCTCTAGTTCATCGCGTGTCTCCCTGAAAAGCTTCAACGGCCACGCCTCTACCTTGCCGCTCTCCAAAAATTTAAAGCAGGTGACGCCGCCGTAAGCCGCGATGTATTGGTCTTGCTTGCCAATCGGCTCTTTCAGCCGGTCGAGTTCGACTTCACACGCCTGTGCCGCCAACTCGGCGGGATGAACGAGATTTTTCTTGTGCGCGTGCAGCGCCTTGAGCAATGCCGTCGTAAAACTGCCGGACGAACCCAAACCGGTCCCGGCAGGGATGTCCGCCATCGAAGTCAGTTCCAGCGCATGGCCATCCATGCCGACGAGCGCGAATGCCTCGCGTAGAATCGGGTGCTTCAATTTCGTCGCATCCGGCACGCGCTCCAGCTCCGAATACTTCACGATCAGGTCCGGCACGAAGGTGTCGTGCAGCGTGATGTAGACGTATTTGTCAATCGCCGCCGCGATGAGAAAGCCGCCGAACTTTTCGTAGTAGGACGGCAAATCCGTCCCGCCGCCGCCGAGCGTAACGCGAAGGGGTGAGCGCGCGATGATCATAATTTTGGCATTCCACTTTTCTGATAAATGGTTTCAACAATTTGGAGGGCGGCACGCGCTTCCGCAAGTCCGGCGTCGGGGTTACGCTTCAATTGAATGTCCTTCTCGAATTCAGCCAGTTCAATCCGCCACGATTCATCGGGATCGGGAAATTCATAAATCTTCGTGTCGGGAATCCCCATTTCCGGCTTCATCTGATAATGAAAAAGCTTCTCGACGCCATAGCTGCCCCCGAGACCTTCGATGTGCAGCTTGGTGCTGCGTCCATAGATCTCGAACGAAAAAAGATTTTTCCATTCCGTGCAACTGACATGCAGCCAAGCCGTCTGGCCTTTGGCGGTTTGCAAATCCAGGAATGCATTGTCGTCCACCGGCATCTTCCAGAAATACGTCGCCGCGTGGCCATCAACTTTCTTGAAATCACCGAGAAACCAGCCTGCGAGGTCTATCAAATGAATTCCCTGGTCAATCAACTCGCCGCCGCCGGAAAGTTTAGGGTCGGCGCGCCATTCCTTGTCGTAACCGATGCGCCCGCCGTGACCATAGCGGGCACGGACGAACATCATCTCACCCATCACGCCAGATTCAAATATTTCACGCGCCTTGATGAAGGCCGGATGATAGCGGTGATTGAAACCGACGCGGACACAGACACCGTGCTTTTTGGCGAGTGATATCAATTCGTCAATCTGCTTCACGGAAATGCCTGCCGGCTTTTCGACAAGAACGTGTTTGCCGGCACGGATTGCATCAGCGGAAACTTCGGCGAGTGCGGCATTGACGACGGCGACAATCACCGCGTCCACTTGCGGGTCGGTGACAGCTTGTTTGAAATCGGCGATGGCGCGGCCGGTTTTGGCGAGTTTCACCAATTCCTCCGCGCGCGACGAATTGGTGTCACAGGCGACCACGAGCTTTGAAACGTCGGGTAGGCCAGCGAGCCGCTTTTTTCCAATCAATCCGCAACCGATGATGGCGTAATTCATTTTTGTTTGTGTAGCGTCGGCGCTGCGCGCCGTATTTCGAGCCACAGACTCGACTCTACAATTATTTCATTTGTCGCCCCACTTTTTACCGCGATCCTTCGGCACGATGCGGCGCAGCGTATAGATGTCGCTGTTCAAATCGCCCTTGAATTCGTGCAATTTCTCCCATGGATCCCATTGCGCGCTGATGAGCTTGCCAGTGATGCCGTCGCTCTCCGCGCTGGCGAGATACACCGCCAGCCGTGCGCCAAGTTCGAGCGGCACCGCGCCGTCTTCCGACCACTGTTTATTTTTCTCGAAAAACAACTTGCCCACTTTTTCCGGCCCAGCGGCCAAAACCTGCTCCACAAACCGTGTTTTGAGCGCCCCCGGTGCAATGGCGTTCACATCCACGTGAAATTCCTTCAATTCCTCCGCCAATGTTTCCATGAGCCGGACGGCGGCAGCCTTGGACGCGGCATAGGCACTGATGTTCGGCAAGGGATTCGTCGCGCCACCGCCGCTCAACACGACGATCTTTCCACGCCCGGCCTTTTTGAAATGCGGAATGGCCGCGCGGCAGGGCAGCAGAACCCCGTAAAGATTGATGTCCATCGCCTGCCGCCATTCGTCGAGCGAAACGGATTCGGTTGGCCCCATCGGGCCGTAAATGCCGGCGTTCAGGACGAGCACTTGAAGCGAGCCGAGTTCACGCAGCGCAAAAGCGACGAGCCCGCTCACCTGCTTTTCATCGGAAACATCGCAAGTTCTGACGGAAATTTTTTGCGCGGGAAATTTTTGGGCCAGTTCGCCGCGCGTGGCGCGCAATTCCTTCTCTCCGCGCGCGCAAATCACCACGTTGGCACTTTCGCGCAGGAAATGTTCGGCGATGACCTTGCCAAGCCCCTGGCTGCCGCCGGTGATAAGTGCGTTGAAGTTCTTGAGTTTCATGCTGCGCGTCCGACGGAAAGATGCTCGACGCCGGGGATGCTTTTCAATTCCTTTTCCAAAAATCGGTTGGCGTCCATAAAAAACTTCCCGTGCATTTGCGGAACGATTTTCGCCCAGTCCGCCTGACGAAATTGCGACCATTCAGTGCAAATAACGGCGGCGTCTGCGTTTTTCAAAGTAGTGGCGATGTCGGCTGCGAGTGAAACCGCGCTCAATTCTTTTGGCAAACTTTTCACGGCCGGATCGAATGCGGCCACTTTGGCACCCGCTTTCAAAAGTTGTTGGCACAACTCCACCGCCGCGCTGCGTCGGAGCGTGTCGGTGTTCGTCGTGTAAGTAAGTCCGAGGATGGAAATCCTTTTGCCGCGCAGATTGCCAAGCCGCGATTGCAACCGGCGGAATGCCCAACCGCGATGCAGATCGTTGCTCTGCTTGATGGCTGGGATGACGGAAATCTTTTCGCCTTTCGCATCGGCAATCTTCGTGAGCGTGACCACGTCGCGTGCCAGCGTGCCGCCGGCGAACGGTCCGCCGGGGCCAAGGTATGCCTTCGGTCCGATGCGCGGTTCACTCTTCAGCCCGGCAGAAACTTCCTTCGCGTCCGCGCCGGTGTGCTCGCACAACCGCGCGATTTCGTTGATGAACGTGATGGACAGCGCGAGGAATGAATTCAGCGCGTGCTTCACCATCTCCGCCGACTCGGTGCGCATGAACAAAACCTGCGGCGTGAACGGCGTGAACAATTTTTCAAGCACGGCCTTCTTTGCATCGTCGCGGATGCCGATAATGACGCGCTCGGCCTTTTCAAATGAGTCAAGTGCCTTGCCGAGCCGGAGATTTTCCGGCGAGCAGGCGAAATGGAATTGCGGATACTCCTTTTCTAATTTCGCGCAGGTGCCGACAGGCAATTGCGCGGAAATCAGCACCAGCGCGCCTTTGGGTAGAGGCGGCAACGCTTTGCGTAAGTTGTCGAGGACGGATTCCACATCCGATTCGTCGTTCTCATTCACCGGCGTGTCGCAGCAAAGCCAGAGGATGTCAGCATTGACGCAAGCGGCTTTCGGCTCGGTTGTAAACGAAAGTTTTTTCGACGCTAGGCCGGCGGCGATGAGTTCGTTCAGATCTGGCTCGAAGAGCGGAGCCTGCCCCTGATTCAGCTTCGCGACATTCGCCTCGTCAAAATCCAGTCCGACGACTTGGAAATGTTTCGCGCAGCACGCCGCCGTGACGCAGCCGAGATGCCAGAGACCTTGAACAACAATTTTCATCGGCGTTCGAGCACCCACTGGTTTTCCTGCAGCCATTTGAGCGTGCGCATAATGCTTTGCTCGATGGTCAGCGTCGTTTTCCAGCCAGTGGCGCGGATCCTTTTCGTGTCGAGGAAGATGAACGGGTTGTCACCGACCCAGCCCTTGTTGCCGCCGGTGTATTCGAGCTTCGGCTTGATGCCCAGCGCGGCGGAAATGAAACCGATGGAATCATTCACCTGCACGTATTCCTCCGTGCCGAGGTTGTAAGTTTCGACGCGGTGTTTCGACTTATGTGCCGTGCCGCGCGTGATGACGTGCAGCATCGCCTCCAGGCAATCGCCGATGTAGAGATAGGATTTCTGCTGCTTGCCGTCGCCCAGCACCCTCAGCCGGTTGGGATGCTCGCGTAGTTGCTTGTAAAAATCCAGGACGTGACCGTGCGTGTAGCGCTCGCCGAGAATCGAGACGAACCGGAAGATGTAGCCCTCGAACTTGTAGCCCTCGCAATAGGCGTGGATGAACCCCTCGCACGCCAGCTTGGACGCCGCGTAAAGCGACGTCTGGATGGGGAACGGCGCGTTCTCCGGCGTGGGGATGATTTCCGCCTCGCCATAAACGCTGCCGGTGGAGCTGAACGCGATGCCCTTGATGCCGTTGGCGCGCATCGCCTCCAGCACGTTGAACGTGGCGACGGCATTCTGCTGAAAATCCTTGCCCGGATGCTCCAGGCCGAACCGCAC
>PLZL01000293.1 GCA_003152145.1 Limisphaerales bacterium | reverse complement strand
GTTTCACGACCGCCGTGAGGAAGGATAATTTGGAATTGCCCCGCGCGTGCCACCACCATGTTCCGGCTCCTAAAGCCAGAATCACGACTGCCGCCGCGATTATCGGAAATTTCAAAAAACGTTGCATAGGGTCATTGTTGCAGAACTTTGGGAATTAATCAGTGCTGTAATTGATTTCAAGTTTCCGCGCCCGGAAGCCTGAATATACCAGCACGGCCAGGGTAAAAAGAATTAGGCAGGCCAGCGCCACCGGCACGGACGCAGAGGGCATGGCCGAAATCAAGCGGGTGAGCGGCACCGGCATGTTGCTGTCCGGCGCGGCGGCGAGCGGACAGAGGGATTGCAGATAATAAATCACACCCAGCTTCTGGAGTGTTGCCGGGAGAAAAAGATTGGCGCTTTCCCAGAGCAGGATGACCGCCGCTGGCACAATAGGATTTCGGAAAAGAAGTCCAGCGCACAGGAACACACTACCGTAGACAGCGCATGCCAGCGCGGTAACGCCGAGATACGACAGGAGGTGTGCCGCCGCCGGGTCGGCAAAATAAGCGGCCACGGTTTGATGATCAAATTGACAGAGCAGCGCTTCCCATTGCATTGCGACGCTGGCGGTGAAGATGACCACCGCGGCCAGCAATCCGGCCACATATTTCCCCGCCAGCAGGATTTCGCGCCGGACGGGCGTGAGCAGATAGAAGTGAAGGCTTTTGTCCAGCATCTCGCCGCGAAAGAGGTTCGTGAAAATCCCGACGCAGCCGAAGAACACGGCCAGTCGCAGAAAATAAAACCGGAAGATGGTGGCAAAGATAAGGAGATTTTGCGGCAGCGTCTCGGGGTCGCTTCGTTCGATCCCGCGCACCCGGCCGTTCGAGAAATGAAAAGTGAAATCGCTTTTGCCGTCGGTGTAACGATAGAAGCCGCGCTCGTTCACACGTCCGCCTTCCACGGGATGCCGCCAGATGTGTTGATGATAGGGTTCGCCAAGTTTCTCAAGGACGACGCTGTTGGTCATGCCGCGGGTGATGGCGGTCAAGTTCGTGAGAGCTGCCGGATGCGATTCGGCGATTCTGGCCAGTCGCGCCTGTTCGCGCGGGGCGTAAATGGAGTTGGCCGTGAACAACAGCACCGGCGCGAGTGCAAACAGATAAATCCACAGGCTGCGCCGCGAGAAAAAAGTTTTGCGGATTTCGAGCCGGATGATGGCGAAGATCTGCACCCATTGCGACGTGTTCAATTGGTCGCCCCCTCCCCGCCAATCAGGTATTGATAGACGGAATTCACGTTATCATCCGCCGGCGCGACGCTTTCAATCCGGATGTTCTCGAGCGCAAGATGGTTCAACTGGCGGTAAAAGCTGTCGGCGTCACGCGTTTGCACGAGCAGCCCGCCGCCGTCCGGAAGGATTTGCGCGGACACGACGTGCTCCTGTGCGAAAACTTTGGACGCAAGCGCGCCCGGCCGGTCGCAGCGAATCAAGATCTCCATCGGATGCTCCTGGATTTCCGTGCGCACGCCGTGAATCTGGCCTTCGGCGACGACGTAACCGCCCGTTAGCAAAATGACGCGGTCTGAAATCAAATCCACCTCATGCAGGACGTGGCTGGAAACGATGACGTGACGGCCTTCGTCCGCCCATCGCCGGAACAGCGCAATCGTTTCGGCGCGAACCAGCGGGTCGAGGCCATTCAACGGTTCATCGAGCACAAGCACTTGCGGGTCGTGCGCGATGGCCTGCGCCAATTTGATGCGCTGCCTCATGCCTTTGCTGTAAGCGGCAATCTTGCGGTGAGCGGCCTCGTTGAGGCCGACTTGCGCAATGGCTTTTCCCGCGAGTTCCAAACTCGCCGCCGACGAATAGCCGAAGAACCGGAGAAAGGAACGGATGAATTGAAATCCGGTCAGGCCTTTGGGAAAGGAATCGAATTGCGTGGAGTAACCGACGAGGCGAAATAATTTCTGCGGCTCGGTCGGCGCAATTCCCCGGACGCGGATTTCGCCGTAAGTAGGTCGGACGAGACCGGTCATGAGGTTCATCAGTGTTGTCTTGCCGGAGCCGTTGGGGCCGACGAGGCTGGTGATTCCCGGCGGAATTGAGAGCGTGACTCGATTGACGCCGAGCACTTCGCCGTAAAAGCGCGAGACGTTGTCCAGGGTGATGTTCGCGCTGTCGCTCATTTAATTATCTCGAAAGGACGAATGCGTTTGGCGAGCAGCCAGAGACAGATGACACTGGTAACGGCGAGGACAATCCATGCCTTGGTCAGGGACATTTCGGTGCCGGTGTCGTAACGGAACAAATAAGACCAAATCGTGTGGGCGACCTGCGTCAGGTCAATCAGCGCGCCGTAATTCGTGCGCATCAGGCTGTTGATGGCCGCGCCGAAACCCGCGCCGGCGAAAATCACACCGAGCACGAACGCACCCGCGCCGATTTTCCATCTTACCCACGCCGAAAGCGCCAGCCCGATGAGCGAAAGGACAAAAATCCAGACGAGCAATCCGGTTACAATGGAACCGGCCAGCCAGAGATTTCCTGTCATCCAATTCCAACCTTCAATACTGGCTTGAATGGCAAACAGAACCAAACCGGGAATCCAAGTGATGAGCGAGAGAAGAATTAGCAACACGCTGATTCTTCCGGCGACATATTCAGCGCGCGAAAATGGCCGGCTGAAATAAAGCGGCATCGCGCCATTGGCAAAATCCGGCGTCACCAGCACCGGCCCGACAAACGCCGTCAGCAGATACGCCAACGCGCCTTGAACAATGCTGTAAAAATAAAAGAACCGTCCATCCACGTGAGGCAATCGGTCGGCAGGAATGCTGAACAGCGCCAGAAACGACGCGTTGTGCGAAAGATAAATATAAACGGCGCAGACGAGCGGATAAAACAGGCAGCCGATGATGAAGAGGAGCAGGAACTTCAGGTGAAACACACGAGCAAAACCAAATCGCGCCAGAACGAGGAACCGCGACCATTCCGGAGTCCGCGCGCCGGTGTAATCTTTATAGGTGTGTTTATGAACGGCCATTTCAATCCTCCATCGCTTTCATGAAAATGTCTTCCAGCGTGTCGCGCCGGTAGTTGAGCCGCCGCAATTGCAGATTGCGTCCGGCGGCAACGCGGTAGATTTCGCGCAATTCAAATTCTTCCGGCAATACCGCCTTGAACCGCCCGTTGCCCGCCGCGGAACATTCGCAGCCGATGGCGGACAATGCTTCGACAAAACCCGTGTTGTCGCCGTGCGTTTGGATTTCCACAAAACGTTTGTTCGTGCGCCGTTCGCTTTCCAAATTTGAATAATTAACGATGCGGCCTTGTTTTAGAATCAACACGTCCTCGCATGTTTCCTCGACATCGCGTAGCAAATGCGAGCAGAGCAGCAGGTGCATTTCACCTGAATCCTTCATGTCGTGGATGAGTTTGATCATCCGCGTGCGCGCCGCCGGGTCGAGGCCGTTGGTCGGTTCGTCCAGAATCAACAGGCGTGGGCCAGCCACAATTGCCTGGGCGAGTTTCGCAAGCTGCCTCATGCCGAGCGAATAGGTGCCCAATTGGCGGTAACGCGCTTCGCCCAGCCCGACATAAAACAAAACTTCGTGCGCCCGTTCCAGCGCGGCTTCCTCCGCCAACCCGGATAATTCTCCCATCATCCGCACAAACGACACCGCCGTCATGTCCGCGATGAGCGAATCGTTTTCCGGCATGTAACCGACCAGCGTGC
>PLZL01000209.1 GCA_003152145.1 Limisphaerales bacterium | reverse complement strand
CACACAATCCTCCAGCCTTTGGATTGTTAACAGACAGCTTGTTTTGCCGACTGTCCGGTTTCATGGTTTGATGCTAATCCGAATGGAAATGGTAGTCCAACGATTTTGGCTGGCTGGTGGGGCGAGCGTCCCCGCGAGTCGCCGTCGCTTCGCTTGATCACGCCAAGGCCGGCTCGCGAGGACGCTCGCCCCACCCACAAACCCCGGCGCGCATGGAGTGACGCGCCCTACCTGACTCATATCATATTCAATTGCTCCTCGGCTTTCTTGATGTCCTCGATCGTGCCGGTCTGGAACCAGCGGCCGTGGTGCGGCAGACAGAAGAGACGGTTTTGCGCGAGCGCCTGATGCCAGAGGATTTTCACGGAGAATTTCCCGTCGGGCGCGTCGGACAGAACGCGCGGATGAAAAATCCCGATGCCGGCGATGATGTAAGGCGCGTCGCGTTCGTTCCAGCCAATCGTATTGCCGGGCTTGATGAACAATTGGTCTTCGCCTTTGTCGTGTCCGACCGCCTTGGACTTGGGTTGCGCCAACTGTAGGAAATCCATTTTCGCGTCGTCCCAATGGCGCGCCAGCCTGTCCAGCGCGCTTTCGCCGTTGTCGATCCAGATGATGTCGCTGTTGATGACGAAGACCGGTTCGTTGCCCAGCAGCGGCTGCGCCTTTTTCAGCCCGCCGCCGGTTTCGAGCGGTTCGGCTTCCTCGGAGATTTTAATCGCCAGTTTTTTTCGCGCGGCCAAATGCGCGACGAGTTGTTCCTTGAGGTGTGAGACGTTGATGACGATTTCGCCGACGCCGTAACTTTGCAACTTTTCGAGCGCGTAATCAATCATCGGCCTGCCCGCGACGGGGACGAGCGGCTTGGGCACACGGTCGGTCAACGGCTTGAGCCGCGTGCCGTAACCGGCGGCCAGCACCATGGCTTTGTTAATTTTGGCGGGCATATTGGGCGAACCAGCGTTTAACTCCGGCCAGCACGGGATGGCGCAGGGCGCTTTGCAACAGGTGTTCGACTCGCGCCGAATGGAGCGTTTTGTAATCGTGTCTGCCCTCGTGCCGGCTCAACTTTTCAAAAATGGCCAGCACGCGCGTGTGCCGCAGCGCCGCGAGGATGGCCATGGAAGTTTCAAAGGCGTCGCGGTCGAGCGGCGGGAATTGCGTCAGATAGCGGGCAGTCATTCTTTTTCGAATGTTCTCCGGCACATCCCGCCGCGCGTCTTCGAGCAGCGACACGAGGTCGTAGGTGACCGGCCCTTGGTAGGCGTCCTGAAAATCCAGCAGCCCGGCCTGCCGGATGCCGTCGCGGTCCGGCAGCAGCATCAGGTTGGCGGCATGATAATCGCGCAGCAGAAGCGACGCCGGCACCTCGTGCGCGATGGGCAGCACTTCGCGCCAGGCTTTTCTGAATTCGGCCCGGCCGGTTTCGGAAATCCCGGGCGTCCGCCAGTCCAGAAACAGCCCGATGTCCTCCAGCATTTTTTCCGGCGAATACACGCGCAAATCCTTGGGCACGGCTTGCGGATGCCGGTGCAGGGCAATCAGGACATGGGTGGCAAGCGCGAAAAGCGTTTCCGGTTTGCTGTCGTGGTCCAGCAATTGCGCGAAGGTCGTGTCGCCGAAATCTTCCAGCAGCAGCAGGCGATTAGCTTCGTCGCGCGCCAAGATTTCCGGCGCGCTGAAACCCACTTGCCGGAGATGCACGTCAATTCGGATAAACGGCGCGACAATTTCCGGCAGTTGCGAGGCGTCCATCAGGATTGCGGTCCGGCCGCTCCTTCGCAGCCGGACATATTTCCGCGCGGAGGCGTCGCCGGTGAGCGGTTCACGGGCGGCGTTGCCCCAGCCGGCGGTGTCAAGAAATTTGCGGGCGTTGTCGTTGGCCACAGGCGGACAGTTTAATCAGCCCGGCGCACGGGGCAATGAAAGAGGGGAAAGCTGCGCAGTTCGGGCGGAATGAAAAATCTCGCCTGTCACCGGCGGCCGGTGTATGAAAATTCAAACCGCACAAATGAAGTGAACATGGAACATCGCATGCATCGGGAAACAGTCCACCGGCTGGCGCGCCGGGCCTTGTTCAGTTTCATCCTGACGTTTGTCCTGTCGCGGGTGTGCGTGTTTCTCATCATGGCCGGGGAGATGCCAAACCTCTATTTCTTCATGCACGGCACGCATGTCCATCACCTGAATTACGGCATCTTCCTGATGTCGGCGGTGTGCGGCTACAGCGTGTTCCGGCGGCCCACGGGCCGGGCGGCGGAAATCACGGCGCTGTTATATGGCGTGGCGATGGGCCTGACGTTCGATGAATTCGGGATGTGGCTGCATCTGGGCGGCAGCTACTGGCAGCGCGCGAGCGTGGACGCGGTGATTGTGGTGACGGCGCTGTTCGGCCTGTTCGCCTTCGCGCGTTCGCTGGAGCGGTTTGAAGCGCGCCATTTCCGGGCGTTCGCCGTCCTGCTGCTGGTGCTGGCAGGGTTTGCCGTGGTCTTGTATCTGGCGGGAAATCACCTCGCAGATATCGCGGGGCAGCCACTTCGTGATTTGGAATCGGCCTCTTCGCCGTAAAAAAGATAAAGGCCGGACACCGGGTCCGGCCTTTTCTTACACACTAAACACTTGAGAACTGCTCAACACCACTGCCGATATAATACACCAAGCCCGGAAATCGTCATGTCACCAGTTGTGGGGACAAGGGCCAACGGTCATGCTCTATCAGATTGGTGCTGATTTTAGGCCTTTTCTGATTCGTCAATGAAGACGGGCATTTCCAGCGAATGTTTGCCAAGAACCGCGAATCATTTGAAAATGCCGCTTTCATGCTGGCATTTGTGGGGATTTTTTGCACCGCGATTGCTGTCATTGTCCTGATATTTCGTGTCAAGGCTTTAGAAAAAGCGCAAGCGCAACAGCAGCCACGCCAGCAATTGCAGCAATCCAGCCCGCAGCCAAAATCCACCACTCAATCCGGCGGGGATGTTTCAACTGGTCAACCGCTCCCCACAAATCCTTCAACTGCCGCCTTTGAACTTCGTCTGCAACTTCTGGATTCCAGCCTTTCCTGCTCCTCTTTTCAAGCTCCTCGTTTGAAAGTTGGTGAACCGGCGGCGGCGCGGGCGGCGGCTTTATATTTGGAGTAAAATTCTTCTGCTCGCTGGCCATATCTTAACAATGCCAAATCTGGCACGATTGCACTAGACAAAATTCCTCGCCGGTCTTAATAATTGGGTGATTATGAAAATGCTCACCTTTTGGATGTGCTTTGTTGTTTTATCAAGCCGACTTCACGCTGGCATCGTTACACTTACAGCAAGCGCGACGGCAACCAGTTCTGCGGTTGGATATGGCACGACTACACAATCAAACAGCACTCAAATTGTGATTCCAACAAATGTGACTGCGAAAATTCTGTATGCGACCGATTATGCGACAGCGGGTTATAGCAGCACCAGCACCGCCACTGGAACCGGATATTTGACAATTCAAGTCAACGGTTTGAGTTTTCAAAGCCCAGCAAGTGTTGTTGAAGGAAGCGGTGCATACATAATTGGCCCAGCCACGATTACATTGGCAGCAGTAGAAATCATTCAGAACTACGGGGTCGTGACGGGTCAAGACAATGCGCTATGCACAATCTCAACCAATCAAGTTAATCAATCCACAGCAACCGTTTCCAATTATATTCCAGCCGATGCAATCGTGATCCCCGCAAGCGCCACGGGAAGCGTCCAAATCATTTTAGAATCAAGCCCTGATTTGGTGAACTGGACTGCCGCAAGCCCCGGAACTTACGGCGCATCAGCCGGAACAAACAGGTTTTTCCGAGTTCGCGGAGCCGCTAATTAAGCATTGCGCGTTTCTTGAAGAAAATCGGTTGACAATTTCCACAAGTGAAATAGATTTCCCCCAGTTCTTTTTAGACAAGACATTCCCGGCAAAACGCCGGGAGTGTCTTTTTTGTTTTTGAGGCACAAAACCTCAATCATTACGGGCGAGATGAACAATCAATTTAACCGCCGATGCCTGCGCTGACTGAAAGGCTGCGCGCCTGACCCGTAACAGGATTTTGAAGGCTGACCGGCGGTGATTTTTTATGAAATTATTAGTTCGCGGGGGCTGGTGACGCCGCAACCAGTCGCCCACAAAACAAAACGGCGGATGAAACTTGCCCTTACGAAGTTCGTTTCATCCGCCGACAGGCACAACCGAGGTTGCGCTACGATGGGATTACAGTCCCACCGTTCCCGCCTGATTGCAAGAGAATTTTCCAAACGAAAATTCCTAAAGATTTTCCTTGAAATAGCCAAGCAGCTTGGTTATATTGTTGCCGTTATGAAAATGAACCAGCAGATTCGCGGGTATTTTGCGGAGATTGGCCGCACGGGTGGCAAGGCCACTTCGGAAGCCAAGACGCTCGCAGCCCGTGAAAATGCAAAAAAGGGCGGATGGCCGAAAGGCAAGCCGCGCAAAGTGAAACGATAAAACAAAAGCCCTGCCAGCGCGCAAACGCTGACAGGGCGCAACCAAAAGGCCGAAGCCTTTCAGTGGAATCTTGCCGATTCAAAGACACTGTAAGACTTGGCCGGAAAGAGTCAAGTGAACTGTGTATGCTGCAATGGAATTGCCAAACGGCGCGGGTTTTACCGCAACAAAAACTTCAACGTCCAGCGTTTCGAGTGCCTGAAATGCGGCACGTCATTTTCAGACAAGCAACCGCTGGACAATTTGCGGGTGGATTTCAAACAGGCGATTCAAGTCCTGAATTTGCTCGCCGAGGGTTGCGGCATTCGTGCTGTTTCCCGCCTGACCGGATTGCACCAGCAAACCGTTTTGAATGTGCTGGCGCGGGCTGGCAGCAAGGCCGAGCGGTTTATGGATTCAACCATCCGCAATGTCCGTCCTGAATCCGTCCAAGCGGATGAAACATGGTGCTTTGTCGGATGCAAGGAAGCGAACAACACGCACAACGACCCATTTCGCGGCGATCAATTCCTGTTTCTGGCCATTGATTCAGGCAGCAAGCTCATCATCTCGCACGTCTTGGGCAGGCGATCACCAATCCAGACAGAAACCTTTTTGAAGGATTTGCGGAGCCGCATCCCCGAACACTTCCAACTGACCACCGACGGTTACGAGGCTTACAAAACTTGCGCCCCGCGCACACTGGGCAAGGACATTGATTTCGCGCAACTCATCAAGCTCTACCGCAATCCAGCGGATGCCCAATCGGGCGAACGCCGCTATTCAGCCAGCTATTGCGTTGGCACGCGTGTTGTCGTGCGCCGTGGCACACCGGACAAAGCCCGCATCAGCACCAGCTTTGTCGAGCGCGCGAACCTGACCAATCGGCTGTTCAACCGCCGCTTTACCCGTTTGACTCTTGGATTCAGCAAGAAAATTGAATACTTGCGGCACTCCGTCAATCTGTTCGTGTTCGCCTACAACTTTGTAAAAATCCACAGAGCGCACGGAAAAACACCAGCAATGGCCGCCGGCCTGACCAACAAAGTTTGGACATTTGAGGAAATGCTTGAATGGGATTGAAAAGCGCGGCGAGTGTTGTAAAGTGTCGGTATGGCAAAACCAATCAAAGTGAAAGTTGCCGAAGGCTGGCAACCGCTCAATTACGATACGGGGGTGGCTCGTCGCTTGCGCCGGGAGTTTGACCAATCTTTTCAAAAAGCGGTTTCAGCTTTTCGTAAGCAACAACAAGCGCGGCATTATGCGCGAACGACTGCCGTTTAGCTGTTTCTTCCTTGCTGATTCCCATTTTGAACAAGATTTCCCGCTGTGCTGCCAAAGCCGCTTCCAACTGCGCGTTGGTTTCGAGTGATTGATTGACCAAGGACAACAACAGTTCGGTGTGAACTTGCGTAAGCGTTGAAAGCTCTAAAATCTTGGCTTCAAGTTCTTCGGGTGACATCGGGGAAAAGAGATTAAATCATCAATGAAAAAAGGCCAATAAAATCTCCTCTTGACACCAGACTGATGTAGCACCACCGGGCCAACGGGATTATGTATTTGCCAAACGCAGATTTATTGGGAAAACAAATGAAAATGCGGCCAAAAACGCCGTTTTACGGCTTCAGCCTGCCGTGTCCCCAATTTTCCTCAAAAATAACTGGCTAGACGATTTGCGGAAATTTAGGGATGCTCTGTTTGTATGTTCTGGGAATTTCTCAAATTCTGGGGCGGTTGCATTGTTACGGGGTGGCATATCGGCGACGGAATTTTTGGCGCAATCGTTGAATTTTGCCTCCTTACTTCCGCCGGCCTTTTCTTCCTCAAATTTCTTTTCAAGAAATTCAACTGGAAAAAATTATGGAAGAAATGGGAGGAAATTGTGATGAAGTGGGCGTTCATCTTATTTTTAGGGTCATTCCTGATTGCCGCTGTTTTTGTTGCTCCATTTCTCGAATATAAGACGGCAATTGAAGCGAATCCAAGCCCAACGCTTAAAGTCACCGCAAAGACAAATTCAACCCCAATTCATTTCGATACGCGACCCGCAATAAAGTCGGAACCGACGCCACAACAGCCAGCAGTTGCCACTATTTCACCAGAAAAAACTATCCCGCCGCAGTTCAAACCATTTGATACATTAGATGCCGCAGACACAAATTCAGCAAGTGCCGTTTTGGATAATTTAGATGCCCAACAAAGAGCCAAAGAGGAGGAAACCAAGAATGCAGCGAAATTATTATGGGAAAAGGATTTCCCGTATTATTGTTATACGATAACAACATTTGCCAACCTGCTGCGCCCAACAGCATCAAACTTGGACGACCAAATTTTAACTTTTTCACCTTCCGCAGATTTAATTAGCTGCATCCCGCAGGAAGTGGATTTTAATGCGGGGCCGACAAACGTGGCGGAAATCAGGTTCAAAATAAACACCAACTGGGATTTCAAAGTCACTATCCAGTCCAGAGATTCCGCGAATAGGCGCACATTAACAATAGGTTGTGCCGGTGGATATTTGAATGTTGACCCGAATTGCCCCGACCCAAACCGCTTATCCACGTCCCTTTACCACCCAAAACGCGGGCTAATTGATAATCCAGTCAGACCGATTGAAGAAGCCCATTCAACCATTGATAGGAGTCTAAAACTCATAATCGGCCTTCAAGAGAGGTATCTCAACAGCACGAATTCACCATGAATATGAATACGAACTTCCTCCGCGTGTTCCTCCTTGAGCCGTTGCAACTCCTGTTTTATCTCATTGTGATTCGCGCGCTCAATCTCAAGTTGCGCTTCAAGCTTGGCTGCCTTCGCTTGAAAATCAGCTACCTAACGTTCCAACGCCGAAAACTGGTCTTTAGCAAAAGCAAGTTGCTGGCCGAGTATTGCCGCCGAACCGTGTTC
>PLZL01000090.1:155-13578 GCA_003152145.1 Limisphaerales bacterium | reverse complement strand
TTGGCTTGGAAGGATTTTGTTGTTACCGTGTCCGTCCGAAACAATACCGCAAATTCATGGCTAAATTATTTCTTGGACTCGATTCCAGCACGCAAAGCTTGAGCGCCGTCGTCATTGACCCCGACGCGCGCAAGGTGATTTACGAACAATCGCTGAACTTCGACCGCGCGCTGCCGCATTACAAAACAAAAAACGGCGTGTTGCCAAACCGCGACCCGCTCGTCAAACACAGCCCGCCCTTGATGTGGGCGGAGGCGCTGGACTTGATTTTCGCGCAGATGAAAAAGGACGGTGTCGCGCTCGATGAAATCCTGGCCATCAGCGGCAGCGGCCAGCAGCACGGCTCGGTTTATCTCAACGATCGCGCCGCCGACGCGCTGGCGAAGTTGGATCCGCGAAAGCCGCTGGTTGAAAATCTGCGCGGCGTCTTTTCGCGAAAAACCTCGCCCATCTGGATGGATTCCTCCACTGCCAAAGAGTGCGCCGAGATACGCAAGAAGCTGGGCGGCATCAAGTTCACCGCCTCGCGCACCGGCTCGGACACTTTCGAGCGGTTCACCGGCCCGCAAATCCGCAAGTTTTACAAGGGCGAGCCGAAAGCCTACGCAAAGACGGCCGGCATCGCGCTCGTCAGTTCGTTCATGGCATCGCTGCTCGCCGGAAAAATTGCGCCGATTGATTTTGGCGACGGCGCGGGGATGAACCTCATGGACATCCGCCGGAAATACTGGAACCACGACGCGCTCAAAGCCACCGCGCCAGGCCTCATCAACATTCTGCCGCCGCTCGCGGAGTCCGGCCAGGCCATCGGCAAGGTCAGTTCCTACTTCGTGACGAAATATGGCCTCAATCCCGAAGCGCTCGCCATGGTCTGGACCGGCGACAATCCGGCCAGCGTCATCGGTCTTGGTCTCATCCAGCCCGGCCAGGTCGCCATCAGCCTCGGCACCAGCGACACGTTCTTCGGCTCGATGGAAAAATGCCAGACCGACGAGAACGGGGAAGGCCACGTCTTCGGTTCGCCAGCGGGCGATTACATGACGCTGATTTGTTTCAAGAACGGCTCGCTCGCCCGCGAAAAAATCCGTGAACTCTACGGCATCAAAGACTGGAGACAATTCGGCGAACTTATCAAGAAAACCAGGCCCGGCAACGACGGCGCGATTTTGCTGCCGTGGTTCGAGGCGGAAATTGTTCCGCGCGTGAACCAGCCGGGAATTCACCGTTTCGATCTCGACGAAAAGAATGTCGCTGCGAACTGCCGTGCGATTTTCGAGGCGCAGATGATGTCCATGCATTTGCACTCGGAGTGGATGAAAGTGTCACCGGAACAGATTTACGCCACCGGCGGCGCGTCGAACGACCGCGCATTGCTGCAAGTGATGGCGGACGTGATGAATTGCCGCGTGCGGCGAATTGAAGTTTCCAAGAGCGCGGCGCTCGGCGCGGCCTTGATGGCCGCGCACGGCTGGCTCGTTGCTGCTGGCGAAAATCCGAAGTGGGAAAAGCTCGTCGCCGGTTTCACCAATCCGATTCCGAACAGCGAAATCCACCCGGACAAAAAAGCCGCGCGCGTCTACGACAAGCTGATTGAGAAATACGCCGCGTGCGAGAGCGAGGCGTTGGACAAATTAAGCCGCTGATTGCCGCCAATCTGCGCTGATGAAGATTAGATTTGCGGAGATGAGCGGTTGGAAGTTGCCGTGCGGTCTGGCATCCTGCATCGCATGAAATTCCACGCACTTTTTCTTTTGCTGTTCGCGCCCGCCTTGTTTGCCGCGCCTTTTGCGGTGACATCGTTCCAAAGAAATCCCGATGGCGTCACCTTTGCCACTTCATCCGGTGCGATGAAAATCCAGGTTTGCACCGACCGCATCGTGCGCGTTGTCTGTTCGCCAACGAACAAAATCCCGGCGACAAAAAGTTTTGCCATCACGCGAGATTGGCAGCGTGTGCCGTTCAAAGTGAAGGAGAACGCCGATGCCGTGACCATCACGACTCGTGACTTGCAGGTGAGGTTCAACCGCAACACCGGCGCGGTCACATTTCTCGACAAGACGGGAAAAGTTATGCTCGCGGAAAACTCCGGCGCACGCCGGTTCACACCGCGAGGAGAATTTTTTACCGCCGAGGATTCGTTCGCATCTCCTCCGGACGAGTTTCTTTACGGCCTCGGTCAGTATCAGGAAGGGCTTTGGAACTGGCGCGGCGTCCCGCGCGAACTGCACCAGCACAACATGACCGCCACGCTGCCGGTCGTTGTGTCGAGCCGCGGCTATGGCCTGCTTTGGGACAACGCCTCGCTCACGGACTTCGATCCGCTCGACAATGAAATCCCGCTGACGCTCGAAGAAGACTCCGGCGCGACCAATTCTGCGGGCAGAGCTCCCACAATTTCCACCTGGCACGGCACGTTCACCAGCGGCGCGGCGGGCGAATATGTTTTTTTTGCGCAGACGGACAACAATCGCGGGGAATTTTCCGTTCTGGTTGACGGCAGGGAAATCGCCGGCATAAGCAATTACTGGACGCCGTTCAGCCTTTGCGGAAAGGTCCGGCTGCCGGCGAACACCGCCTGCACCGTCACCATTCGAGGCGGCGGAAAAAATGTGAAGCTCACAGCCGGTTTGCCAGGCGACGCGACAACGTTCCGTTCACAATTCGCGCAGGCCATTGACTACACATTTTTTTACGGGCCGGAGCTGGATGACGTGATTCGCGGCTACCGTCTCGCGACAGGCGACGCGCCGATGTGGCCGGAATGGGCGTTCGGTTTTTGGCAATGCCGCGAGCGTTACTCCAGCCAGCAGCAATTGCTCGATGCCGCCGCCGAATTTCGCCGTCGCGGCCTTCCGCTCGACCTCATTGTGCAGGATTGGAAATACTGGGGCACCAATGGCTGGGGCAGTTACGAGTGGGACTTGAAAAATTATCCCGACCCGGCGGGCATGATTGAGAAACTGCACGCGCAAAACGTCAAGTTCATGATCTCCGTCTGGTGCAATCCGCATGGCAGGACGCTTGCGGATTTGAAGCAAGACAACGCGCTCGTCGGCGAATGGGTGGACGTGTATGGACCGGCCGGCCGCGACATCCGCTGGAAACATCTCAACGACGCATTCTTCAAAATCGGCACGGACGCGTGGTGGGGCGACGCGACCGAGCCGGGCGACACGGGCAACGCGCTCGCCGGCAAAAAAACTTTTCTCGGCGCGGGAGATTTTTTGCGCAACGCTTATCCGCTGTTCGCGAGCCAGTCCATTTACGAAGGCCAGCGCGCGACGAGTCCTGACAAGCGCGTCTGCATTCTCACGCGCTCGGCGTTTCCCGGTTTGCAGCGCTACGCGTCGGCCATCTGGTCGGGTGATATTTCAGGAAATTGGCTGATGTTCCAACGTCAGATTCCAGCAGGCTTGAATTTTTGTCTCGCAGGCATTCCATATTGGACGACCGACTGCGGCGGCTTCTGGCATCCCGCCGATCAATACACCTCGCCCGATTATAACGAACTGCTCGCGCGCTGGTTCGAGTGGAGCGCGTTCTGTCCCGTGCTGCGGATTCACGGCGGCGGCACGGAAACCGAAATGTGGAAATGGCTGCCCGAAACGCAACGCATCCTGCTCGCCTACGACGAACTCCGCCACCGGATGCTGCCTTACAATTATTCCGTCGCTTGGCGCGTGACGAGCGACGGCTACACGATGATGCGCGCGTTGCCGCTCGATTTCCGCGCCGATGAAAAAGTTTTGAACATCAGCGACGAATATATGTTCGGCCCGGCGTTTCTCGTCGCACCCGTGACCGAGCCGCAAGCGACGAACAAAACGGTTTATTTGCCCGCTGGAACAAGCTGGGTGAATTTCTGGAGCGGAGACAATTTTGATGGCGGTCAAACCATTGCCGCCGCCGCTCCGTTAGAGCAGATGCCGTTGTTCGTTCGCGCCGGATCAATCGTGCCGCTCGGCCCGCTGGTGCAATTCGCCGGCGAAAAACCCGCCGACCCGCTTGAACTGCGCGTCTATCGCGGCACGGATGGCACATTCACCCTCTACGAGGACGAAGGCGACAATTACAATTACGAACGCGGCGTCCACGCAACGATTCCGATTTCGTGGAACGAAAAATCAGAAACGCTTACCATCGGCAAAAGGAAAGGAAAATTTCCCGGAATGCTGGAACAACGAGAATTCCGCGTCGTGTTCGTGTCGCCAAAACACGGCATCGGCCGCGCGGCGACGGAAAAGGCGGATGCCGAAGTAATTTACAGAGGTGGCGTGTTGAAAATCGCGGCGCGCGGTTAAAATCCCCGGAGGTCGGTGCTGCTGCGCCGGGGCAACCCGGGCGCGGGTGTGCGCTTGAGGACGAGATATTCGATGCCAAGCTTCCGGCAATACTCCCGTTTGCCGCCCTTGTCGCCGTCGTCATTCACGGCATAAATGTCCGGCTCCAATTTCTTGATTTCCGGATCGGCATCCAGCCAGCCTTCGCCGCTTGAAATCAACGCCTGTTTAACGTATTTGATCGAACCGACGACGTAACGCCGCTCGTCCTGTGGCAGGAGCGGATGACCTGCTCCTTTGAGTAGCCGGATGTTTGCGTCATGCCCCACAACGACATAGAGATCGCCATAAGCGCTGACTTCTTCGAGAAAACGGATATGGCCGGAGTGAAACCAGTCATAACTGCCGGTGACGATAACTTTTTTCCGGCCGGGCGTGGACGGCAGAGGCGGTGGTTCGGGGAAACCATTCAATTCGTCCGCCTTGAAAAGACGATGGCAAATTCTGCCTTCGGCTGCGGATTTTTCGCGGGCAGAATTCGCCGTCGCCTCCACATCCGCCCAGATATCGGCGTGCAAATTTTTGGGTATCATGTCGAGACTGGCCGAGCCCGCCGCTTCAATCACGCGGCTGACATAACGGACGGCCTTCAAGAAATACCGCCGTTCCGCCAGCGAAAATTTGGGCGGTCTGCCGGTCAGCTTCTGCAACACCGCATCCGGCCACAGTAGCACGGAAAGCTCGCCGAGCTTCGAAGCCTCTTCGAGAAAACGCAGGTCGCGCGACTTGATGTCGTCAAAACCGCCGGAGACGATGATTTGTCTCTTCCCGCTCATTTTTGAGCGACGCGGACGTTCACCGTGAACGAGCCGGGCACCGGCTCGTTGGAAACGATAATGAGATAACCGCCGCCGCATCCGGAATACATCGCCCCGGGGTATTGCCGTTGATACGCCTTGAGCAGCGGCATCAAATCCAGCCGGAGCAACGGGTGCCGGACGACGTGCGGCAGCAGCGTCTCCCAGCACTTCATGTTCAAATTGAGCGATGCACCAAGCGCTTCCGCGTCCCTTTTGACGATGGCGTCGTAGCAATCCTGGCCCGATTGACCGAGCTTGGCGACCCACTTCGGCTCCAGATTTTTGATGCCAAGTGGACTGTAGCCATCCGGTCGCGGCTCCACCGGAATCAAATGCAGAACCTTGTCCAGCCAGTGCGCAACCTTGGCACTGTTGCACGATTCGATGTGCGACGGAAAAACGCCGCCGTGAATTTTAAAGTCGTAATCCAGCCGGTTCACGCCCGGGTATACCAAACCAATCATGTCCTGCGAACCACTCGGCTCGGTCTTGCCTTTGTTTTCGACTTCGTAAAGTTCACGCGCCAAATCTTCCGGCGGACGATCAGGCAACTTGCCTTTCCAAATCCGCAGGGCGACGGCGCGCGTGCCGCTGGCGATGCCGGAACGGTCCATCGGGCGGAAATTCGGCTCGATCTGCACCACCACCATGGAACCGGGGGGCTTGGAGTTGTGCTCGGAAACGAACGGCTGGTCAATCCAACCGCCGGCGAGTTGCAGGCGGTTGGGAATCGCGCCAAGAAATTTGGCGACGGGCGAAGCGGCTCTGGATTTCATCAGCCAATACCCACGCGTTTGCCGGCCTTGCGGGCATGATATTGCTGTTTAATCCACTTGTATGTTTCCGCCAGTCCCTTGTTGAGCGTGGTGTTCGGTTCCCATTTCAGGACTTTTTTGATGAACGTATTGTCGGAGTTGCGGCCCGCAACGCCCTGCGGCGCGTCGAGATCGTATTTGCGGTGCATTTTCACACCGGCAATTTTTTCGATCTTGGAAAGCAATTCGTTGATGGAAACCAGTTCGCTCGAACCAAGATTGATCGGTGTCGCGATCAAATCGTCACAGTGCATGATCATGTCAATGCCCTGCACGCAATCATCAATATACATGAAGCTGCGCGTCCGTTGGCCATCGCCCCAGATCGTGATTTCCTTTTTGCCGGTGTCAATCGCCTCGATGACCTTGCGGCACAGCGCGGCGGGCGCCTTTTCGCGTCCGCCAACCCAGGTGCCGTGCGGTCCATATACATTGTGGAAGCGGGCAATGGCCGTCTTCATGCCGCGCTCGTGCCAGTATTCCTCGCAAAACATTTCGGAAATCAATTTCTCCCAGCCGTAGCCGCGTTCGGCCATCGCCGGATATGCGTCGGACTCCTTCAACGCGCGAACGTTCGGATCCTGCTGCAACAGCGTGTTGTAGGCGCAGGCGGAGCTGGAATAAAAATAACGTCGCGCCCCGGCTTTGCAAGCCGCCTCGACCATGTGCGTGTTGATGAGCACGCTGCGAAGACATTCGACACGGAACCGCTCGATGAACCCCATGCCGCCCATGTCGGCGGCGAGGTTATACACTTCCACCGCGCCTTCGCAGACGCGACGACAGTTGTCCTCATGGCTGACGTCGAGGCAGAGGTTCTGGACGCCAGGCACGTGCAAATACCATTCGTAAAGCGGCTTCTTGTCCACCATGCGGATGTTGATGAAGCCTTTGTTTTTAAAATAAAGCGCGAGGTTGCCGGCGATAAATCCGCCGGCGCCGGTGATGACGATCAAATCATCCTTTTTTAAGGGCGGGTCTTTTTCGACGTGTCGTTTCTTTTCCATATCAGTTTTGTCTTGGTTGAATTGTGTGGACACAAATTACACTGGACTTGGCGGCAAGGGAATGACGATAGTTTGCCAGTGCATGACGATTGTTGACTTTTTAACATGAAGCTGGCCACCCCAGTCAAAACCGCCGCCGGTGCGCCGGAATTTTTCTCGCTGCAGGTTTTCGAGGCCAGGCGGTTTTACCTGAACCTGAACCCGCCGAAGCGCGCACCCCTGTCCATCGTCAGCGGCGGTTGCGAACACTGCGCGCCCGATTATGAAATCCACCGCCCGACGTTTCCGTTTTACTCGATTGAATATGTCGTCCGCGGCCGCGGTTTGCTGATACTGCAAAACCGCAGCCATAGTTTGCAGCCGGGCTGTGTCTTTTCTTACGGACCCGGCGTGCGGCAGGACATCACTGCCGACCGCTCCGAGCCGCCGGTCAAATACTTCGTGGACTTTGCCGGCTCGAAATCAAAGGAGATTTTGCGCCGCTGCAATTTGCCGCCGGGCAGCGCCTCGCAGGTTTTTCCGCCGAGCGAAATCCAGAACCTCTTTGACGAATTGATCCGCTGCGGCCAGCGCGTTTCCGCCCGGAGCGCCGGGCTTTGCGCGAAGCTGCTCGAATGCCTGGCTTTGAAAATATCCGAATCACGCGCGCCGCAGGAAGGCGTTGAAACACTTTCGTTCACCACCTACCAGCAAGCCCGCCTGCATATTGAAAAATATTTCCAGCGGCTCAAGACATTGCGGCAGATTGCGCTGGAATGCCACATGGATGCCGCCTACCTGTGCCGGCTGTTCCAGCGCTACGACCACCAAAGCCCATACCAATTTTTGTTGCGCCTGAAAATGAACCTCGCCGCCGAGTGGCTCCAGCCGCCCGATGCGCTGGTCAAGCAAGTTGCCGAACACGCGGGCTTCAGCGACCAGTTTCATTTTTCGCGCGCCTTCAAAAGCGTATTCGGAGTCGCGCCCGATATTTTTCGGCGGTTGCGTTGAAGGAAATCAGCGACCGTCCCATTGGAATGTTTCGCCCTTTTTAATCTTCACTTCACGCGTCAATTGACCGTAACGGACCCGGCACGGATTTCCGGCCAGCGAACGCACCGTGGCGGAGGTCAGCTTTCCGTCCTGCCACGCAATGTCCGCCTCGAAGCCGCCACGCGCGCGCAGGCCTTTCACGTTGCCGGCCAGCCATGCTTTTGGCAGCGCGGGGAGAAATTCAATTTCGCCGTTCTGGCTTTGCAGCAGCATTTCGGTGATGCCGGACGCGCCGTCGAAGTTGCCGTCAATCTGGAACGGCGGATGCGCGTCGAACATGTCGGGATAGGTGCGCGCCGGGCTTAACAGAAATTCCAAAATGCTGAACGCGTGGTCGCCGTCGTGCAGCCTCGCCCAGAGGTTGATGCGCCAGGAAGTCGCCCAGCCTGTCGCCTGATCGCCGCGAATCTCCAGCGATTTTTTCACGGCGGCTGCGAGTTCCGGCGTGGAGCGCAAATCAATCTGCGCACTCGGAAAAAGTCCGTAGAGATGCGAAACGTGGCGATGGTGAATCTCCTTCGCCTGCATGTCCCAATCCACAAGCCATTCCTGCAACTGTCCGGCGGAACCGATTTGCAACGGCGCGAGCCGTGCGCGTGCGGCGGCGAGTTCGGTGGCGAATTTTTTGTCCGTGCCGAGAATTTCCGACGCGCGGATGCAATTGTCGAACAGGTCGCGCAGGATTTCCAAATCCATCGTCGGCCCGGCGCAGATGCTGGTGCTGGATTCCGGATGTCTGTTTTCCGGCGAGAGCGAAGGGCAGCTGACGAGCCAATGATGCATTGGCTCTTCGACGAGTGTGTCGAGGAAAAATTGCGCCGCGCCCTTCATGGCCGGATAAATTTTCTTGAGATAATTTTTATTGTCGGTGAACAGATAATGTTCCCACAAATTCTGGCGGAGCCACGCGCCGCCCATCGGCCACATTCCGGAATTCGGCCCGTCAATCGGCGCGGAAGCGCGCCAGAGGTCGGTGTTGTGATGCGCGACCCAGCCGCGCGCGTTGTAATGCACCTTCGCCGTGCGCGCGCCCGTCTCGGTCAAATCCATCACCATCGCGGTGAGCGGCTCCACGCATTCGCTCAGGTTGGCCGGCTCGGCGGGCCAGTAATTCATCTCGGTGTTGATGTTGATGGTGTATTTGNNCGCGCGAACTGGAAATACAACGCCGCGAGCTGCGGGTCGTTGCCGTCGGCGAAATGCGCGATGCGCTCGTCCGTCGGTAATTTCGCCGAGTCGCTTGTTCCAAGATTCAAATCAACGCGGCGGAACAATTTTTGATGCGCGACAATGTGGTCGGCGAGCGTCGTGTCAATGCCGTCGTTGATGTTGGCGTTGGCCCATTTTGCGTATGCGCCTGCGATTTGTTTTTTGGTGATGGCTTCGGGATTGCCGCTGACATCGTGGTAATTTTTATAGCTCGTCGCTCCGGCGATAAGCAATGTGACCGAGTTCGCGTTGGTGACGGATATTTTGTCCCCCGTCACCGAAATTTTCCACTGCCAGGCAGCACCCAGACGCGCACCTGAAATTTCAGCGCGCCCTTGATGCCGTTGGCATCGCCATTGACGCCATTCATCAACAGCGTTGCGTCAAGTGAACGCCGTTGACCGTGTAACTGACTGTGGCGACCGCAGTGTCGAGATTCAAATCGCGGCGATAATTTTCCACCGTGCCATTCGCCGGAAAATCCAGAAACAAATCACCAAGAGTTTCATACGGCATCTGGCGGACGGGTTTCGCCATCATCTTGCTGCTGATAAGGGTGAATGCCGCGTCGTATTTGCCATCGAACACCAGCTTGCGCGCTTCCGGCAACGCGGCGAGCGCGTTGGTGTTGTCCGGGTCGTAAGGCCCGCCGGCCCAGAGCGTGTCTTCGTTGAGCTGGAGATGTTCGCGGTTCACGCCGCCGAAAACCATCGCCCCAAGCCGGCCGTTGCCAAGAGGCAAGGCCTCGGTCCATTTTTCGGCGGGCGCACGATACCATAAACTCAACGGCGCATCGGGCGCCTTGGCCTCGCCCATCAACTTCACCACAGCGGGGGATTCAAGATTCGTCGAGCCGTCGGGATTTTGCGCGAGGCAATTCAAGGCCAGCGCGAAGCCGGCAAACCGGACGAGTTTGATTTTCAATTTCATAAACGGCGGAAAACCCTAGGCGAGCTTCAGCGCAAAAACATCATTGCCCGGTTTGGTGGCGGGCAGCGTGACGTGCAGGCCGCCGGCGTCCTGCGTCCACGCGACTTTTTCCGGCGAACCGAGCAGCTTTAGCGACGCAATGGACTTGTCCGCCGCACCGGTGGCCAGCGATTGGATGGTGAGCTGGCCGTCTTCCGGCCAGCCGAGAAAATAGGCGTAGAGCACGTCGCATTTGGTGGTGAAACGAACATCCTGCGCGCCGAACCGCACCCGGTTTTCGTTGAACATGCCACTTTGCACTTTTGTCGGACCTTCGCCGAAAATTTTCCACGGGCGCGTGCCGAAGATGCCTTCGCCGTTCACTTCCATCCACGCAGCCATGCCGTCGAGGAATTTGATTTCGTCGGCGTCAATCGTGCCGTCGCCCTTGACCGGGATGTTCAAAAGCAGGTTTCCATTTTTGCTGACAATGTCCACGAGCATCCGCACGACTTGACCCACGGTCTTGTAACGATGCCGGTCAAAAATGCTGCGGTCATAGTGCCAATCGCCGATGCAGGTATCCGTCTGCCACGGCTGCGGCTTGATGCCATCGGCGAAGCCGCGCTCGTAATCCTCCACCAGCGCGGGGCGGCGCAAGTCGTCAAGACCTTTAACATTGAGGACGGCTTCGAGCTTGCCGTCGTGATAGGAATAATTGGAATTGTAATAATACGCGGCCATGTCGAGGCCGGCCTGACCGAGCGGAAGCTGTCCGATGTTGTCGAAGTAAAGCAGGTCGGGATGATATTTGTCCGCAAGATCGCGGCAGCGGAGAAACCACGTCCTGGTGAATTTCGGATTCATCGGCGGCGGATTTTCATTCCACGGGCGGTCGTTTTTTTCATGCCAGTCGCGAACGATTTTTGCGCTGGTGAGGCCGTCGGGCATGACGATGTTCGGGCCGGTGTAAAGCTCCTGCGGGTCGAGGCCTTCCCACCATTTGCCCTTGCCGTCGGCGAGCGTGAGATGGCCGTCGTAAGGAACACCTTTCTTGCTGCCTTCATTGTCGCTGCCGAACGCCGTCTGCCACCACCACCAGGTGTATTCGTGATGGAACGTGACGCCGAAGCGCATGCCGTCCGCGCGGCAGGCCTTGGCCCATTCGTCGAGCAGATCGCGCTTCGGTCCAAGGTTGACGGAATTCCACGGCTGATAATGCGAGTTCCACAAATCGAAGTTGTCATGATGCACGCCTTGGATCATGAGGAAGCGCGCGCCGGCATCGTGATAAATCTTCGTGAGCGCGGCGGGATCAAGCTTGGTTGGATTCCAATCGCGCAAGACTTCCTTGTAACCGGACTCGGATGGATGGCCAAATTGCTTGAGGTGATTTTTGTAGGCGCTGGTGCCGGGCGCATAGAGCTTGCGCGCATACCAGTCGCCGCTCTCGCCGGCGGATTGCGGGCCGAAGTGAACCCAGATGCCGAACTTCGCCTCGCGCAGCCACCCCGGTTCGCCGGGATAATTCTTCTCAATGGATTCCCATGTAGGCTCGAACGGCCCGGGCGCAATCGGAATATCCAGCTTCATTTCGGGGAACGATCTCGAGTCGCCCATCGGCACGCTGTCCTGTGCTTGCGGCGGCGGGACATCTGGTATTGGCGCAACCTTGGTCTCTACCGCGAATCCATCAATGGCCGCCATCAACGCGAGGGCGGTAATCAACTGCATCCCGTGTTTAACAATGTTCATTTCTTTCATGCTCGTTATTTTTGTGGAAATTTACCTGTATTCGAAAAAGAATATAACATAGCTGCGGGTCAATCGTTTGGTTGCACGCGGTAAAGGCCACCGCCGTGCGAGTTGATGTCCGACGCGAACGTGCCAGTGAAAGTGCCCAAGTCTTTGTGCGTCTACAAATCGCGAACTTTGGCAGAACCGGAAAAACCCAAGTCGGCCAGTGAAACCGAAACGCTTCGAGGCTGGGTTTCGGCGGGATCTGCCGCCGGTGCATTCGTGGATACATTCGCACCCGGACTGCCACGACGACCGGGCGGTGGCGCGGGCGACGCGTTGAAGAGCGCGACGTATTTGTCTTTTGATCCCAGCACATCCGCGATCCATGCGACCGTGCTGTTGGTATTGAAAAGCTGGCGGTTGTTCGTCGAATTCTGATTCACCGCCAGCACTTCATCATTCGTCAGGAGCGAGAGTGTGAAGTCGTCGTTCTTCGGCATATTGCCGCCCATGATCAGCGGCGAACGGGCGATGCACCACAGGCTCATCAGCGTGAACTGCTCGTCCTTCGTGAAGCGCGTCCAGTCGCCCCGTGTCTGCCACGCCCGGATGTTACCGAGCGGCAACATATCAGCGTCCGGCCAGTGACCGGGAGCGCGGAACGGCGTCCAATTGTTCAACCGCGCGAACTGCTCGTGGAGCGCGCGCCAGGTGTCCCAAAAATCATTGCTCACCCGCCACAGATTTGCGTGCGTCTCGATATGCTCGCCCTGATTGACCGGCGTCGCACCGGGTGAAGTTGAAAACACAATCGCGCGACCCGAACGATCAATCGCCTTGCGAATCGCTTCAATTTCGTCCGTGTGATAGGGCGAAGAAAGGTCGTCCACCTTCACATAATCCAGCCCCCACGATGCAAACAGGGCGAACACGGAATCATAATACTCCTGCGCGCCGGGCTTGGTCATGTCCACGCCATACATATCGCCGTTCCAGGCGCAGCGCGAATTCGTATTGGCGATGTCGGCGGCGGTGTAAGGAGTTCCAAGAACTGGCAGCTTGTTGGCCACCGCCTGCCGTGGGATGCCGCGCAACAGATGCAACCCAAACTTCAAACCTTTCGCGTGGAGATAATCCCCGGTCGGTTTGAAGGAGCGCGTCGCCGCCGTCATCGGAAAACGATTCGTGGCCGGGATCAATCGTCCGTTCGCATCCATCTCCAGCAAAGCGCCGCGACGATATGCGTCGGTGTGCGCGAGCGGCTCATACCATTGGATGTCAATGGTGATGATGTCCCAGCCGTGCAGCTTCAGTTTCTCCGCCATGTAATCGGCGTTGGCAGTCACATTCGATTCCCAGACGCCAGCACCGAAGCAGTCCCAGGAGTTCCACCCCATCGGCGGCGTCCTTGCCCATGACCAGAAAGTTGGTTCGGCAGCAGTCGCGGTCAGCGAAGCCGTGAACACAGAGAATGTTAAAAGCTGAAAATACCGGATCATATCAATCGCATTTGTTTTTGTTCACTCAAACTTCCACCAATCGAAGTTCATCAATGGCTCGCTGCCGCTGAC
>PLZL01000090.1:0-139 GCA_003152145.1 Limisphaerales bacterium | reverse complement strand
GTGCGGCCGCACCTGATTGTATTCCTGCCGGTAGTCGCCCACCACGACCCGCGCTTCCGTCAGCGTCCACAGTTGTTCCCGGTTCAAGCATTCGTCCCGGAAACGCCCGTGAAAACTTTCCACAAACCCGTTCTGCCAC
>PLZL01000052.1 GCA_003152145.1 Limisphaerales bacterium | reverse complement strand
TACACTGGTTCCGCTCATGTGGCTCGTCGCTGTGACGTTCACGGCTGGTGTGGAGAAAATCTGGAGTTCGGATCCACGCATTGGATTTCTGGCGCAGGCCCAATTGCTTAAAAAACAAGAACGTCCTCTTCAGCGAATACATACTTTAGCAAATTTTGCAATGACACGATTGGCCTTTGAACGTCGCTCAAAACCAGATGATGCCGATGCATCGGCAAAGTTCACTGCGCAGGAAAAAGCTTGTGATGACACATGGCAAGCCGTTGTCGCCAATCATGCGCAACAATTCAACAACCTACTCGACGCCGCCGTGGCCGGAACTTTTCTCGTGCTGGTGACGGCGATTATTTTATTAAGCGTGCGCGAATGGGTTTTGCTTTTGTCCAAATGCAAGCCGGCGGTGTTGCACGAAACCGCGCCGGTCTGGCTGCCGGATTACGCGCTGAAGGAAACCGGCCCGAATCTCCGCTCGGCCGCGGGCGCGGCGGCTCTGGCCTTCGGTCTGGCGAAGGAGCTGTCCGGCGAGTCGCACTTCGAGCGGGCGCGGCAACAGGCGTGCGTTTGCGAACAACATTCCGATGCCCAAATTTTCGCGCAAGTGACGGAGGATCGTTTCAACGGCGTGCGGCGATGCTGCTAAATGTCGGAGGGCACTGCTTCGTCAGTGCTCCAATAAAAGATTTGGGTAGCGACGAAACGCTGCCCACCAGTCGAAATGATGACGGAACAGGATTCATACTGGCGCGTTGGGCGCAAACACCCGGCCCACAATCCAGTTTTGGATTCAGGGAACCGAGCGGTCATTGTATTTATCACTGTCAACACCCACCAACGGAAACCAATCCTCTCTAAAATGGATGCTGCGGAAATCATCCGCGCTGCTTGGCGTCAAGGAGATACCTGGTTGGTCGGGCGTTATGTCATCATGCCCGATCACATTCACCTTTTCTGCGCGCCTCGTGATTTGTCGGTAAGTTTGAAGCGTTGGATGAAATATTGGAAAAGTCTGGTTTCCCCGCGCTGGCCTCGCCCCGCGGAACCGCCCATCTGGCAGCTTGATTTCTGGGACACGCAGTTGCGGCGTGGCGAAAATTATGCTGGGAAGTGGGATTACGACTGGCGAAATCCCGTCCGGAAAGGATTGGTCGCAAAACCGGAAGATTGGCCTTATGCTGGCGAAATAAACGTTCTGGCATGGCATGAGAGCTAAAAGTCAGATCAATGACGGAGCAATGTCCTCCAAGATAAATAAAATTATTGGGGCACTGACGAAGCAGTGCCCTCCAGATTAAAATGAAATTAGGAATTTTGGGCGGCTCGTTTGACCCGGTCCATCTCGGCCACCTGCTCGTCGCGCAGGCGGCGATTGAAGAGCTTGGGCTGGACAAACTTTTTTTCATTCCGGCGGCGCAATCGCCTTTCAAGCCGGACAGCAAACCCGCGCCCGCGTCCGCCCGCCTGCAACTGCTCCGGCTCGCGCTGGCGGGCGGGACAAATTGCGAGATTGACGACCAGGAAATCCGGCGCGGCGGCATTTCCTACACCCTTGACACACTGCGTGATTACGCAAAAAAATTTCCGGGAACGAAACTGTTTTATCTCGTCGGCGCCGACCACGCGGCCAAACTCAACGAGTGGCGGGAGCCGAATGAATTGGCAAAGCTGGCGGAGTTTGTTGTCATTCCGCGCCCTGGCGAACAGGTGGCGCATTTCCCAAAACCGTTTCGCGGTCGGATTTTGAAGGGATTTCCAATTAAAATTTCCTCGTCGCAAATCCGCACGCGCGTAAAGGCCGGTTTGCCGATTGAAAATCTCGTGCCGCCGTTCGTGGCTGAAGCGATTTACGCGGCGAAACTCTACGTTTGAATTTTCAACCACGGATGAACCCAGATAAACACGGATTCATCGTGGGCTTGAAATTTTATCCGTGTCCATCCGTGTCCATCTGTGGTTAAATGCTCCCGGCAACTATGGATTCAAAAAAACTGGCCCAGCTTTGCCGCGAATTCGCGGACAACAAAAAGGCGGAGAACATTGTCATCCTCGACGTGCGCAAATTGTCGTCGGTGACGGATTATTTTGTCATTACTTCCGGCACGAGCGAGCCGCATCTGCGCGCCATCGTGGAGGAAATCACTGGCCAGCTCCGGGATGAGCATGGCTTGCGCCCGCTTCGCAGGGACGGCACGGTTCACGGCGCATGGGTGGTGCTGGATTTCTTTGACGTGATTGTCCACGTCATGCGTGCGGACGTGCGCGAGCGTTACGACTTGGAAAGTCTCTGGGGCGACGCGGCGAGGGTGAAACCGAGGAAAAAAACTTCAAGAGGAAAAATTTAACCGAAGAGACGCAAAGATGTTCAGTGCTTTTGCGCGAACTTCAATTGCTGTTTGTTTTCGATTGAGAATCTGGCAGCGCGCTTGATTGCTTTTCGTCCCAGAGTTGTTTCCTTCTTCGGTTGAATGATTCCACAAATTTTTGGTCGCTGTCATCTTTATTCATCCATATCCACAGAAAATTGGAATTCGTATCTTTGTAAACAGGATGAGTCCAAATTTCAAAAGCCCCTTCATTTTTACCAGTGAACTTCGGAGAAAAGTCCAAATTTGTGATGGAGGTTAATTCAAGCAGGCGATAGTGATTTTCTTGAAACCAAACTCTAGCTTGAAGACCACCTGCATAACTAGCCCATGTCTCCATCCGCATCTGTGTAATCATGCGATAAGGCATGAAAACCAAGGCGAAAAGAATAAATGCAACGAATAGCCAGCCTACAATTGTCCACAAAATTGTGGCGACAATAGATTTCATGGATCGGAATTTTTTCAATTCCTACCCATTTTTCTGCGGCATCTCATTCGACGCCTTCACCATTTCGTCGAGGAGTTTTTTGAAATCCTCCAGTCCGGTGGAGGGCACGATGATGGTGTCGCGCCGTCCGCCGACATCCTCGGTGATGCGCAGGAACCGGCCGCGCGGATTTTCCTTAAGGGTGAAGACGAAGGTTTTGCGCTCAATCTGCACCTTCTCGGACTTGAGCGTGTCTTCGTTTGATGGTGGTCGGGGCTGGCCTTGATAAGGCCGCTGACCGAAAGGCGATGGTCGTTCGTTCGATATCATAATTGCCCGCTGAAGACGCCCGCACTGGCGCCCAATCCAGCTTTGATAAGAATTTCGACTGCAACGGCCATTTGTCAACTGCCAAAAGTTACAAAATATTCGCCGCCAATTCGGCCAGTTCGGAGCGTTCGCCCTTCTGCAATTCGATGTGCGCGGCGATGGCCTGGTCGCG
>PLZL01000294.1 GCA_003152145.1 Limisphaerales bacterium | reverse complement strand
ATTTCGGGAACTACGTCGCCGCCATCGAACTCGCCGCGAACATTTTCAAGGAAGCGAAGGACCGCGGTTACACCAAGATGAACCTGCTCGACATCGGCGGCGGATTTCCCGCGCCGTATGACGCGACCGTCAAACCATTCCGCGAACTGGCTAAGGTCATCAACCGTGAGTTGAACCGGCTCTTCCCGAAAAACATCCAGATTCTCGCCGAGCCGGGCCGGTTCCTTTGCGCGACCGCCGCGACCGCCGTTTCAAAAATCATCGGCAAAGCCGCGCGCGACGGCAAACTTTGCTATTACATTGACGACGGCGTTTATCACACCTTCTCCGGCGTCATTTTTGATCATTGCCACTATCATTTGAAATCGTTCAAGCGCGGCCCGACGGAGATTTGCTCGGTGTTCGGCCCGACGTGCGACGCGCTGGACGTGGTTTCAATGGCGGAGAATCTGCCGGGCGACCTGCAACTGGGCGACCTGCTTTACAGCGAACAAATCGGCGCTTACAGCCACGCCTCCTCGACGTGGTTCAACGGCTTCCCGCCGGCGACCGTCGTGCATATCAACCAGTAAATTGAAATGTGGGACAGGCATCCTGCCTGTCTGGGCGGAAGGGGAAAATGGTGGGGCGAGCGTCCCCGCGAGCCGGATTCCAAATTCATTTCAGCCGCAAAAAGACGCAAAAAGACGCAAGAAGGCGCAAGGAATTTTCACGCGAAGACGCGAAGATTGACGCCGGCAAATTTCCCGCACAAACTCACTGGCAATCAAATCAACCTGTGGAAAATAATCCGGGCCGCGCCCCAAACTGAAAAATGAAACGAATCCGATTTTTCAAACATGCCATGGGTTATGCCGCTTCACGCGGTTTCACCGTGGCGGAAGTGGAAGACGCCATCCGCACCAGCGCCCGGGGCGCAGCCGAGCTGGGGCGGCTGGATTGCCGAAAAGACTTTGCTTACNNTTAAGCCATGAAAATCAGCTACGATGCCGAAGTGGATGCGTTGAGCATCACGTTCCGCGAAGCCACGGTCACGACCAAACATCTGGCCGAGGGCATCGCTGCGGATTACGACAGCGAAGGGCGGCTGGCCGGGCTGGAAATTCTTGACGCGCAAAAACGGTTTGGCGGGAAGGAAACCATGCGGCGGGTCGAACTGGAAGGTGTCGGCGTGTGACGGCCGGCAAAGTAAAAAATTGAATCGTCCTCGCCTGTCGCGTGCAGCGACCCGCCAAAACGGGGTAAGGCCGAAGTGGACCGGTTTGTGGAAGTGGTGAAGGAGATTCAGAAATTTTTAGGGCAATGATTGGTGACTTGGGGCTGCCTTCTCTATGCTCCTTGCAAAAAGAATAATTCCGCCGGTGTGCCTGACCATTGGTTGTAAAATGGTGGCTTCAAAGGTTTCAACTCTTTTAGACTTTTCAGCGGGATTAATTGCTTCAAGCCCTTCAGCGGTGGCAACGCAACTCCACTGCGAAAGGCGTCTGCGACACCAGCGATAACGTAACCGTTGTTGTCATAAAGCAAACTAGATTGAAACCAGCCTAGATGCTTGCCGTTGAAACCGTAAATATCTTCACCATCGAGATAGGCACACGGTTTTCCAGACCAAAGATAAAATGTTACCCGCTGCAAGCATCCGTTCGGGGGATGAAAGGTCTGATTTAACCGAATAGGTTGTTGCAACGCCAACAAAGAACCCGAAACCGAACGCTTTATTAGCACGTTTCCACGGGGGCAATTTCTTTTGAGGAGCCGTTTCGCTCGCCTTGTTGGAACCGACGTCCGTGGGCACTTGCGTTTCGGAAATAATGGGCGGGGTTTGTTGCTGCCGGGCTAACTCCTGCCTCGCGGCTTTAGCAAAAACCTCCATCACCGCTTCGCGGATTCCACCCTTATATCCGCTTGCCTGTAACTTCTCTACAACCTCCCGATTGACAGTAACGTCGGCAAATCTGTGAACGCCGCTATGTCCGCTTGCTTGTAACTTCACTGCGACGGCGTCAACCACAGACTCATACGGTAGCAAATCTGGATACCTCTTAAAGAAATCGTTCCTAAACGCCGTCGCTTCATCGGGCGTGGTATGTAGGGGCATTTGCGGAACAAGAAACAATTGACCGCATGGCGGGCATCTGACTTGCTTGCCTTGATTGCTTTCATCGCACTGAAGAGACTGACCGCAGTGCGGGCAGAAGATTTTTATTTTAGCCATGCCTCTTTCCGTGTTTGTTGCTGCTGTGGGAATAGGCATATTCAATGCACTTGAATACGACAGGCAACTGTTTAGCACTCTTCAAATAGAGGCGGCTCCAGTTGTTTCTGCGCCCCAGTTCGGCTTTGAGGCCAGTGTGATCAGGCAACATCCCCAACTGCACTGCTAGGCTTATCCTCACAGTGGGATAGTTAAATGAAAACGAAAGGTGAATCCAGGTGTCCGGTTTAAGTTGCCAGTCGTAGAAGGCGTTGCAGGGCTTAAAATCCGATTCCGGGCTAACTGCGCGCACGTAATCAACGATTGCTGCCGCTGCATTCTTTAGATGCCCAAGACGCACTATCTCTTCTTGCATTTCGGGGTTTAGGTTCATAGGGATTCCAGTAGCGTTTCAACTGGCGGGGTAGTGTCCTAATTTGAAATTCAATCTATCATCGCCATCGGACTCCTACCTCGCCTTTTTTGTTCCTCGACTGGGCTTGCCACGAAAAAACGGAC
>PLZL01000065.1 GCA_003152145.1 Limisphaerales bacterium | reverse complement strand
CGTCTATCTCTTGGGCGGATTCCGCACGAGAAGCTCATAGATGGCGCGACGGCCGCCTTCATTCCGTTTCGGCGTGACACGCGGGATTATTGCTGCACATCGTCCGTCTTTGCTTCACTTCGCCGCGACAAGGCCCCGGCCTCCGGCGTTTGCCGTGAGTTTTTTGGACGGGGTTAGCAGGATTTACAGGATGTTTTTTCCAATCCTGTGCATCTGTTCATCTTGTCAGTATGATCGTGGCCGGTCATAAATTAATTCTTTGTCATAAATCAAAAAGCCATTGATTCAGGAGATGGAAATGAAACAACATGGGGTTGAAACCAACATTTAACTTATGAAAACTCTTTCACGCATCCTGACCGTGGCGGGAATCGGCCTGTTGGCCGGCAATGTTCTCGCCCAAACCGACATCCCTTACAAGGTGCTCGACACCGCCCAGCTCATGGGCAACGGCGGCATTGATTATGTCTATGCCGACAACGACGCGCGCCGCGTTTATGTGCCGCGCGGCGGCAACACCTTCGTGTTCGACTTGGANNACATCGGCGCCATCACCAACATCGGTGGCCACGGCGTGGCAATTGACACCGCCTCGCATCACGGTATCAGCAGCAGCAGCCCGCTGGGCATGTTCGACACCGGAACCATGGAGAAGATTAAAGACATTCCCGTTTCGGGCCGACCCGACGGCATCCTACTGGAACCGTTCACGAGCAAGGTTTTTATTTTCAGCCATCAAGCGCCCAGCATCTCGATGATTGATCCCAAAGACGGCACGGTAACCGGGACGATTGACGTGGGCGGCGCGATGGAGCAGGCCCAAAGCGACGGGAAGGGGAAGTTGTATGTGGATGTGGAGGACGAGAAGAAAGTCGCGGTGGTGGATTTGAAGGACATGAAATTGGTCACCAAGTATGACCTTGGCGAGGGTGCAGGCGAACCGGCAGGCCTCGGTTTTGACATAAAGAATCACATCTTGTTCGCAATGTGCGCCAATCCCAACGTCTGCGTCGTGCTCAATGCCGATGACGGAAAAGTGCTGGCCACTTTGCCCCTTGGCAACGGCACGGACGGTGGCGGATTCAATCCCACGACGATGGAGGCGTGGAGCTCGCAACGCGACGGCACACTGACCATCATCAAGGAAAGCAGCCCCACGAGCTTTGCGGTAGAACAAACCGTGCAAACCAGGGCGGGCTGCAAAACCTCGTCGCTCGACACCAAGAACAACCGGATTGTTTTGGTCTGCACCGAACGCGCGCCGCAAACGGCCACGGCCACGAATGCGCCGGCACCAGCGCAGGCCACGAACGCACCCGCCGGTCAGCGGCGCGGTGGTGGCGGACGCGGCGGTGGCGGTCCCGGCAACCTCGACGTGTTGTGGGTTGGCCGGTGATATCACGATACTTTAGCGAATTCAGCCCAGTCAATCATGGCTGGGCTGTTCTCTTATTGCTGCACGCCGGCCACGGCCTCTGGCGTCTGCCGTATATCACCGTTCCACTCCGGGTCATCATGCCGAAGTAATTTTAGACAGAATGACAGAATGGTGCAGAAATGATTTTGTTCATTCGGTCAATTCTGTCTTTGGCCAATGCTTCACCTCGGCAGCGGTCGCCGACGTCTGCCGTGAAGGTAAATCGTCCAAAAACCTGTGCGCCTTGCGACGTGTGGCTGGTTTGGCTTGAAAACAATTCGCCGGCTTAATCAGCAGGCTCGAACCACTCCCAGAACGGCCGGCACGAATTCGCGGGTGAAAAGATCCACCCATCTCCCTGCCTGGTCACGGAAAGCCATGCATTTGAAACGGACGCATTGGACTTGCACCGGCAGGCCTATAATGGGCAATGGCCCGTATTTGGGCGCTGTATTTTTTTGATCTTTGTCACTCATGTTACCAACATACTCTGGAAACTGGAAAAGTCTCCATGCTATTTCAACAAATCGCCGCCCCCGAAAAACCGTATGGTGACTGCGTGAGTTTCTCGGACAGGATAAACAGAATGGACAGGATTGGGGAAAAAACATCCTGTAAATCCTGTTCATCCTGTCAAAACGCCGTCCGGTCATCGCGCTGAAATGCAAATGGAACCATTGCCCCACCGGAGAAGGTCGGCGCCAAAACGACCGGGAATAAAGGTTGAATTGAGCGCCCGGCCGGATATAATCATTCAGGTGGACATTGAGAATCCTGAGAATTGTTATGATTGACGTTGAAGAGTATGTCAAAAGGCAAATCGCCGTTTTTCAAGCCAACGAAGCCTTGGAAAGACGCCTGGAAAATCGTGAGCGGCGGCCCGGTCGGGGCAAGGAGGGGGACCTGTTCTATGGACCCTACTTGATCATTTCCCGCGAGAAGGGCGCTGGCGGTAACGTCGTTGCCCGACTGGTCGGAAAGCGGCTGGGCTGGCAGGTGTTCAACAACGAAATCGTGGATGAAATTGCGCAAAAGGCGCATGTTCGCCGCCAGTTAATCGAGAGTCTGGATGAGCGTGAGCGGGAAACGATCGAGGACGCTATTGGCCAATTGCTGAACCCCCAGGAGATCGGCACATCCGGCTATCTGGTCTACTTGAAGCAAATTGTGCTCACGCTGGGCCATCAGGGGGACGTGGTCATCGTCGGCCACGGAGCGCGGTTCATTCTGCCCGGTCAGTTCGGTTTGTGTGTTCGGATGGTTGCGCCGATTGAGGCACGCATCCGGAGGATCGCCGACAAAACGCGCTTGAGTCTGGATGCTGCCCGGGTTGAGGTCGAAAAAACCGATCGCGAGCGGGTGAAGTTGATCCGTCGCCATTTTGGCCACGATGTGACCGACCCTTTGAGCCACGACTTAATCATCAACACAGCCTCAATCAACGTCGAGTCGGCGGCAGAGATTGTCATAACGGCACTTCAGCGAAAGCTGGATGTGCAGATCAAAGAGAGCGGCCAGAGATAGCAAAGCACAAAGGGATTCGTCCCGCACCATCGCACGTTCCCGCGCGACATGCCGGTTTTCTGCCGCGCGTTGAGCATGGTTGCTGATAAACATGACAAATCAATCTTCAGTTCTATTGTCGGCTTTGCCGGATTCAACGGTGATGGGCCGCCTTTACGCCTATTTCGGCCACGAGTCGTCCACCGGAACGCGGCTGGTGCTCATCGCGGTCCTAGCCGTGCTGGTGCATCTGACGGTCAAGGCCATCCGCAGCATCAGCGAATGGCTCATCAACAAAAGTCACGCGCAGAAAAGTCCGCTCGACTTTGTCACGCACCAGCCGAAGTTCGTCACGCTCATCCAACTTATCGCCAACGGCGTGACGTTCGCCATGTATTTTTTTGCGATGGGACTGGTGCTGCAGGAATTGGGGGTGAACCTGACGGGTTATCTGGCCAGCGCCTCCATCATCGCGCTGGCCATCAGCTTCGGTTCGCAGGGGCTGGTGCAGGATGTCGTCATCAGCCTGACGCTGATTTTTTCGGACACGATGGACGTGGGCGACATGGTGGAGATTGCCGGCACCGTCGTCGTCGTGGGGCGCGTGGAGGAAATCGGCCTGCGCTTCACCACGCTTCGCAATTTTTACAACCAAGTGGTGTTCATTCCCAACCGCACCATCGCCAACGTGAGCCGGTTTCCGCACGGTGGGGTGTTTGCGTATGCCGACATCCAGATTCCGGCGGGCACAGACCGGAACAAGGCCGTCCAGGCTATCGGGAACACCGCCAGAGGCATGTGGATGCAATTCGGGGCAATCATTCTGGGCGAGCCAGCCATCGGCCCTGTGGAAGCGGCGCAAGGCGGCGGCTGGGATTTTGTCCGCGTCCATTTCAAAATCTGGCCGGGACAGGGGAATTTGATTGAAACGACTTTCCGCCAGCAAATCGTCAGCGCCATGAAGATCTTCAGTCCGAATTACGCCGAGTGGCAGGTGCCTGTGACTTATCGTGCCATGACCGCCGCCAAAAACATGCAGCCGCGGCTGGAATCGGGTTCCGGCGAACCACCCGGCTGAAACGGTGCTTAATCCAACGGTTCAGGTCACGTCGGCAGCGGTCGCCGGTGCCTGCCGTCAAAGCCGTGCGCTGTCCTGATAATAGACACATATTCCAAGAATCTTGGACACTTTCCAAGACCACCAGACAGCAGGATTTCATATCAGCGGGTTTCGGTGGCTTTCGCATGGCTCCAGCCGGCGAAACGGGGTGAACCCCCGCCATCACTCCGGCATCAAAAATGCTAAAAACTGGGTTCGGTTGCGGATGCAACAGGCAATAAGT
>PLZL01000251.1:4697-5149 GCA_003152145.1 Limisphaerales bacterium | reverse complement strand
GAGGTGTCCATCAACTGCCGGTTGAGCTTGTCCAGTTGCCTCGCATCCGATTTTTGCCGGGTGATGTCCAGAAAGATGCCGCGCATGGCCACGGGTTGGCCGTTCTCCATCAGCACCATGCCGCTTTCCCGAATCCAGACGGTTCGGCCATCGGCGGCAATCATACGATATTCATAACTATAGGGCTCTCCACGCTTCGCCAATTCACGCCCGGTCTGAATGATCTTGGCGGCGTCTTGCGGATCCAGTTTTTGCTCCCAGAAATTGGGCTGATCCAGCCACGCCTGCGGCGCGTAGCCGAGAATCTTCTCACTCTGCCGGCTGATAAAGGTGAACCGGGACGTGTCCGGCGTCCGTTCCCAGACAATGCCGTCAATCGAGTGGATCAACGCTGCCATTTTCTGTTGCGACAGGTTTAGCGCGGCATCCTGGCTTTCGATGCGGCTCAACAT
>PLZL01000251.1:0-4629 GCA_003152145.1 Limisphaerales bacterium | reverse complement strand
TCCATAGAAACCGAGCAGTTCCAAGAATGTCCGCCGATAATCTGTCCGCAGGTAAAGAATGCCAAGCTGATCCGCTTTCTGAATGACCGGCTGGGTGAGCAACAGGCAGCCATCGGTAAAAGTGCTTTTTCCAGGGGGGGGGAAACTTGCCAGCGTCTGCGTAGTCTCCGGTTTTCCGGGGAAACGGGCGAGAATGGTTCCGTCAGGCAAAACCAGCGAGGCGGACAACACTGCGGCCTTGGCCTGAAGGGAATTCAAAATCTCAGTCGCTGTCGTGTCATCCTTGAACCGCATGGCAGCGGTGCTCTGGTTGGCGACGATGGCCGCNNCCGCAGATGACCAGGGTCATCAACAGCATTTTCTTCTGAATGGGTAGATTTCGGAATCGTTTCATGGTATCACGATTTGCCCACGCACGCTTGAGTTCCCGTTCGCCTTTGACTTTGATGGCTGGCAGAAACTTGCAGAGCGCGACCCTGGCGGCAACCCCGATGACTGCCATCGGGTTACGGCGGGGCAAAATGTCCCAAATTTGTTCATTGCTGTCCTGTTTTCTTCTTTGGAGTGCGTCGGGAGCAGTTAAATCCAACGCGACTAATTGCCACTTTGACCGACGCCCAAGTTGCGCGTGAATTAAGCAATTTTCGGTCCAAACCAGAAGCGGAGCATTCGGTTCCTTGGAATTGGGCCGTTTTCAGCGGGGGGAGGCGACAGCGAGACTCAACAATTTGGAACTGATCTTTAGTTGGGCGGCCTTGGCCGCTTCGTCATTGATCTGGAAACGGATTTTGCTGGCTTCCTTCACGAAGTTGACCATGCCCCCCGATTCAATGAACCGATCGGTGTCGCTCACCGTGAGGACGGCACTGCCGTGCAGGTTTTGGATGATTTCGGAGAAATGCTTTTTTTCGGAGTTACTGATGAAAAGGATTTGGCAGTGAGTGGCCTCGGCAGCGGTGCGGAAGACTTGGACTGAAATCGGACGATCATTGATTTTTTTTCCAGCGACGGTTTGCTCGAGATCATTACCGAAGGGGTTGTCTCCCAAAATGCCGAAAACGAACGGGGTCTTGTCATCGGCGAACGCTTCCGGCGGCCAGTCTATGAATTTGGCAAAGTTGTAGAGAAACGCGGCCTTGAGTTGATACTCGGACGGTGGCGGAGTCTGCGCACGACCGAGTGCGGCTGCCAGCAACAGCACCAGACTCAAGCCAAAGATTAGTATTTTGCGCAGACGCATGGACTGTCAAAAACGATGACGCGGTATCGAGCATCCTGTTTTGCCTGCTTTGAGCCCCTGATCCGCCCGGGAGCGCAAAACAATGTTCGGGCAAATGATGCTTCTTTTTGGCGTGAAGCGCACTTGGAATCGCTCGAAAAACTGTCCGACAAGTCGGCGGGAAAACCGGGCTCCGATGCACGGAGAAGGAATTAAAGCGTGATTGACACCGCCGCATTCCTTCCGTAGCTTGTTATTTTTGATGGGACTATCCGACATTCAAAAGAAACAGATGTTTTTCCTGCTGTCTTGGCACAAAGAAAGCTTCTTTCGGGCCACGAGCATGTATCCGAGCAATCCAATCTCGCACGCCGTTTCCGGGTGGTTCATTGTTTGTCCAAGGCTCATCCGACAAACACTGACCTCGCTGCTCCTTTCCCTGCCGATGCTGGCACATCCGTCCGATTCAGTCACCAATCAAGCGCCCGCCGATCTCACCGCGCTGTCGCTGGAGTCGCTCATGCAAATTGAGGTTCCCAAGGTCTACGCCGCTTCCAAGATCGAGCAAAAAGTCACCCAGGCGCCCGCCTCCATCACGATCATCACGGCGGACGAAGTTAAAAAGTTTGGCTACCAAACTTTGGGGGATGTCCTGAAGAGCGTGCAGGGCTTCAATGTTTCCTACGACCGCAACTATGATTTCGTGGGCGTCCGGGGCGTCAGCCTCGGGGATTACAACAACCGGATTTTGCTGCTGGTGGACGGCCACCGCGTCAACAACAACCTGACCGACGGCGCCTTCGTTGACACCGCCTTCCTGCTCGACTTGGATCTGGTGGACCGGGTGGAGGTCATTCGCGGTCCCAGCGCCGTGCTCTACGGCAACAACGCCTTCTTCGGCGTGATCAACGTGATCACCCGCACCGGCGCGCAACTCAACGGCTTCGAGGTTTCCGGCGGCTACGGTTCTTTTGACACCTACAAAGCCCGGGTGAGCTATGGCAAGCGCTTTAACAACGGCCTGGAGTTCCTGCTCTCGGGGACATATTTCGACCGCGCTGGCAATTCCAAGTTGTTCTACAACGAATTCGGCTGGCTGGGGCAAGACATTAATAACGGCATCGCGCAGAACATGGACGGAGACAAGTCGGGAAGTTTGTTCGGCTCGCTGGCCTATGGCGATTTCTCCTTCGAGGGTGCGTTCAACCGTCGTGAAAAGGTCAATCCCACGGCGCAATACAATCTGACGACGTTCAACGATCCGCGCCTGCGCACCACTGATGAGCAGGGTTACGCCGCACTGAAATACGCGCACAGTTTCAAGGACGATTTTGATGTGACCGTCCGGCTCTATTACGACTACTACCAGCATGAGATTGGTTATCCGCAGTCGCTGGTGGCAAATGGCCAACTCTTGTATAGCGCGTTTTCGACGGAACAAGACACGGGCGAGTGGTGGGGCACAGAAGTGCAACTCAACAAACGCTTGTGGGACCGGCACGTCTTTACCTTGGGCGCAGAATACCGGGACGACTTCCAGCAAGATTCACAACTGGTCAACGCAGCCGATCCGAAACAGAGTTCTTTCACCAGCGCGAGCCGCCAAAGTTACGGGGTCTATGGGCAAGGGGACGTGGCCTTGCTTCACAATCTGCACCTCAACGCCGGCCTCCGCTATGATCAATACGGTCATTTTGACCCGGCCTTCGATCCCCGGGTGGCTTTGATCTACAATCCGTTTGAAGGCTCCGCCTTCAAGGCGATTTACGGAACCGCCTTCCGCGCGCCTAATTTTACGGAGTTGAGTGACCCACGGTTCCAAGACATCCAGCCCGAGGAGATCACCAGTTATGAACTGGTTTACGACCAGGAATTGGGCCCTCATCTGCGCTCTTCCTTTTCAGGCTTTTACAACCAGATGGACCATCTGATCGTTTTTAACAGCGGGAACTACACCAACTTTAACGCGAAAACCAAAGGGGCTGAACTCGCGCTGGAGGGTTCCTGGACCAACGGGATTCGCTGCCGCGCAAGCTATTCGCTGCAAGCGACTGCGGATGACACGGTCACCTGGCAGATGCCAGATTCCCCAACCCACTTGATCAAACTCAATGTGAGTGTGCCCGTGATTCCGGACAAGCTCTTTGCGGGATTGGAATTTCAATACACNNGCCATTACGCTGATCCCGCGACTCTATACCATCTTCAGGAAACGATTCCGCAAGATGGGCGCAGTTTCCGCCTGAATGTAACGTATCGTTTTTAGACAGTTGTGGCACAGAAGTGGCTATACGCTTGCGTGGTATTTTTGCGAAACAGACAACTTCTGAAGCGGCGACTGGAAAAGGCGGCGATTTGCGTGCTCTTTTTCAACTTGCTGCTTTTAAGAACCTGTTTTGCCGGCGGCACTCCCCCGGTCATCACTGCCCAACCTTCAAGTTTAAGTGTCCCATTATCAGGCAGTGCAACTTTTTCGGTGACCGCCTCCAGTGGAACCACTTTGTCTTATCAGTGGATGAAAAATGGCGCGAACATTTCGGGCGCGACCAGCAGCAGCTACACCATTTCGTCGGTTAAAACGAGCGACGCCGGCGGCTATTCGGTGCAAGTGGTCAATGCCGGAGGCTCGGTGGTCAGCTCCACGGCGACCTTGACGGTTACTGTTCCCCCGACGATCACCAACCAGCCGCAGAGCATGGCTCTGTCCATAGGTCAAACTGCGGTGTTCTCCGTGGGGGCGAGCGGCACATTGCCCATGAGCTATCGGTGGCGACTCGCCGGCGCGAACCTTTCCGGCGCCACCAATGCGACGCTGACGCTCACCAATGTGCAGACATCCCAGGCGGGCAACTACTCGGTGGTGATCACGAATAGCGCGGGTTCAGTGACCAGTTCCAATGCGGCCCTGACGGTCAATAATACGCCGGCGTTCACTACACAGCCACAGAGTTTGACCGTGGTGCAGGGCCAGACCGCTTCGTTCACTGTCGTGATGGGCGGTGCCACCCCGATGTATTATACCTGGTATTTGAACGGATCCTCCGTCAGGAGCTCTCTCGGCGGTTCAAGTTGCACGATCACGGTCACCAACGCCCAAGCGAATGCCGCCGGCAGTTGGTATGTTGTGGTGTATAATTTATATAACCTCGGTAGCCCCGTGACCAGCGCCACCGCGACGTTGACGGTCTTGGTGCCACCGGCGATTACGAACCAGCCGCAAAGCCAGGTGGCGGTGGTGAGCCAGAGCGCCACGTTTTCCGTCGGGGCCAGCGGCACGTCGCCACTCAGCTATCAATGGAGCATCAACGGCACGAACATTTCCAGAGGCACCAATGCCTCGTTGACGCTGACGAATATCCAGACGACCGATGCCGGCAGCTACACCGTGGTGGTGACGAACCTCGCCGGTT
>PLZL01000042.1 GCA_003152145.1 Limisphaerales bacterium | reverse complement strand
CTGGCCGCGCAACTTCAGGACGAAGGCGCAAAGTCGTTTGTGAAATCTTGGAATGAATTGCTGGCGGTGATTGCAACCAAAAGTGCCGCGCTCAAGCAGACAGCCTTAAAATAAAGAGATTGCTTTAACAAAAAATCACAAACATGAAAGCGACGATCAAACCACTCACCCAGCGCCCGGCGTGGAAGGCCCTTGCCGCCCACCACAAGAAGATTAAGAATCTGCATCTGCGGAAACTGTTCGCCGATGACCCGAAACGCGGCGAACGTCTGACGGTTGAGGCCCTCGGCCTTTATCTGGATTATTCAAAGAACCGCATCACCGACCAGACCCTCAAACTGCTGCTGCAATTGGCCAGGGAATCCGGCTTGCCCGAAAAAATTGAGGCGATGTTCGCCGGTGAAAAAATCAACGTCACGGAAAATCGCGCGGTGCTGCACGTCGCGTTGCGCGCGCCTAAAGGTGAAACCATTCTCGTGGACGGAAAAAATGTGGTGCCGGAAGTCCACGCCGTGCTCGACAAGATGGCGGAGTTTTCCAATCGCGTCCGCAGCGGCGAATGGAAAGGCCATACCGGCAAACGCATCAAGAACGTCATCAACATCGGCATTGGTGGTTCCGATCTTGGCCCGGTGATGGCTTACGAGGCGCTCAAACATTACAGCGAGCGTAGCCTGACGTTCCGCTTCGTGTCGAACGTGGATGGCACGGATTTCGTAGAAGCGATGCACGATCTCGATCCGGCGGAAACACTGTTTATCATTTCGTCCAAAACTTTCACGACACTGGAAACGATGACGAACGCGCAAAGCGCGCGCGATTGGCTGCTGGCCAAATTCAGTGGCGATGTCAAAGCCGTGGCGAAACATTTCGTAGCCGTCTCGACGAATGCGGAAAAAGTTTCCGCGTTCGGAATTGATACAGCCAATATGTTCCTTTTCTGGGATTGGGTTGGCGGCCGCTACTCGATGGACTCGGCCATCGGCCTTTCGACNNAACATTTCCGCACCGCGCCGTTTGAAAAAAACCTACCGGTGTTGATGGGACTTTTATCGGTTTGGAACAATGACTTCTTCGGTGCGGAGACCGTGGCAGTTTTGCCTTACGAACAATACTTGAAACGCTTTCCGGCTTACCTGCAACAGTTGACGATGGAGAGCAACGGCAAACACGTCACGCTTGACGGCAAGCACCTCAATTATCAGACCGGCCCGATTTACTGGGGCGAACCCGGCACGAACGGCCAGCATTCATTTTATCAATTGATTCATCAAGGCACGCGATTGATCCCTTGCGATTTCATCGCGTTCGCGCACGCGCTTACGCCGCTGGGCCGGCATCATGACATTCTCATGGCGAATGTTTTTGCGCAGGCCGAGGCGCTGGCTTTTGGCAAAACCGCCGAGGAAGTCAAGGCCGAAGGCACGGCGGATGCGCTCGTGCCGCATCGCGTGTTCGAGGGCAACCGTCCGTCGAACACCATTCTCGCCAAAAAACTCACACCGGAAATGCTCGGCAAACTGGTCGCGCTTTACGAACACAGCGTCTTTACGCAGGGCGTGATCTGGAACATTGATTCATTTGATCAATGGGGCGTCGAGTTGGGCAAGGTGCTCGCCCAGCGAATCGTTCCCGAACTTGAGAGCGAAACAGCACCCAAGCTCAAACACGACAACTCAACGAACAACCTGATCCGCCTTTATCGAACATTGAAGGGAGCGAAATGAAAAACTCTCGGCTGGATCCATTTTCGGCGGGCAGTGTCCCCCATAATCCACATCCGGGTTATACCCCATTGGAAAGCATCACCTCGTCGCTTAATGTTATTTGTTGCCGGGCTGCGCCGCTCACCAATATTTTTTCAGGCATGGCTCTGCTACACCGCACGACGGTAAAACTTAATGACATTATGAAAATTTGGTTTACATCGAAAGCGATCTCCAAAGGCGGACGTTCGGAAAGCAATCAAACATCGAACGGGCTGCAGAATGCCACCTCGGGGAGCCTTCGGGCTGGCAAACCAGCCTTAACGGGGCTGAATTGGTCGGCTCAATCTGGTGGGAGTCCCATGCGCCGTCAGGACGAGTCTGCTTTCATGCAATCTCAACTGGGGTGAATCGTGGGATTCCGGAAGTGGATTTAACTCTCAAGTTGCGTTTGTGCGACGCTGGCGGAGGTCCGTGGAAAACCCAACGATATCAGCCTGAAACCACCGCAAGTGATAATGCCCGAACAGAGCGAGCTTCTAAGAACGCTGCAACAGGACTCGTTCAGCTATTTCGTCCACAAGACCAATCCCGCCAACGGGCTGGTGCTTGACAAGTCGCGGGCGGGTTGGCCGGCCAGCATCGCCGCCGTCGGACTTGCCCTCGCGGCCTATCCGGTGGGCGTGGAATGCGGCTTCATGACGCGGGCCGACGCGGTGCAACGGACACTGACGACGCTCCGCTTCTTTGCCAATGCACCTCACGGTCCCGAGGCCGATGCCACCGGCAACAGAGGCTTCTACTATCACTTCCTCGACATGAAGAGCGGTCGGCGCGCATGGCGTTCCGAACTGTCCAGCGTGGATTCTGCGTTCCTGCTCGCCGGCATGCTGGCGGCGGCCGCCTACTTCCAGCGGCAGACGGCGGAGGAAGACGAAATCCGCCGGCTCGCCGACGCGCTGTATCGCAAGGCCGACTGGCAATGGATGCAGAACGGGGCGGCGGCGGTGAGCCACGGCTGGACGCCCGAGAAGGGCTTTCTGCGTTACCGTTGGAACGGCTACGACGAAGCATTGATCGTTTACCTCCTCGGGCTGGGATCGCCGACCCACCCGCTGTCTAAAGAGTCCTATCGCGCCTGGTCTTCGACCTATCGGTGGAAAAAGATTTACGGCATCGAGTTCCTCTATGCCGGACCGATGTTCATCCATCAGTTGTCGCATGTGTGGATTGACTTCCGCGGCATTCGCGACGAGTTCATGCGCCAACACGATCTGGACTATTTCGAGAACAGTCGTCGCGCCACTTTCGTGCAGCAACAATACACGATCCGCAACCCGCGCGAATTCGAACATTACGGCGAATGTTGCTGGGGGATCACCTCCAGCGACGGCCCGGGGCCAGGCAGCGTCTTGGTGGATGGCGTTGAACGCGTGTTCTACGACTACGTCGCTCGTGGCGTGCCTTTCGGTCCCGACGACGGCACGCTGGCGCCGTGGGCGGTGGTCGCCTCGCTGCCCTTCGCGCCGGAAATTGTCCTGCCCACGATCCAGAACTATGAGCGCATGCAGTTGAAGAAAGCCGGGCAATACGGCTACAAGGCGACCTTCAACCCGACCTTTCCGGTGCAACCGAAACACGAACACGGCTGGGTGTCGCCTTATCACTTCGGCATCAACCAGGGGCCAATTGTGATTATGATCGAAAACCATCGCTCCGGATTCGTATGGTCGCTGATGCGGCAATGCCCGTATCTGGTCACGGGCTTGCGGCGGGCAGGATTTACCGGCGGATGGTTGGAATGACGGGCACAAGCGGGAGAGGGCATGCGCTATGACCCACGATTGGGACGTCCCGCATCCAGCATCGGTTTCGCGCGAATGGTGGACTGATGATTGCGCGCTCGGTGACCCGCGTGCTTGGACTCGTCCCAGCCACTTGAAAAAAGGTCCGGCGACACGATAAAACACATCTTTCACTGGGTCCCTTTTCGGCGGGTGGTGTCCCCCCATAATCCACGTCCGGGTTATACCCCATAGCGGGGCAGCTTCCGTCAGAGTAATTTCCTTGAAGGAATGACGGAAGTTGTTTGCGCGGAATAACCAGCAGTTTTGTAAAACGAGAAAGAATAATTATTATGTTACGACAAGCCAAA
>PLZL01000274.1:216-4093 GCA_003152145.1 Limisphaerales bacterium | reverse complement strand
ATATCACAAGGTCGGACAACAAAGAATTTTTCAGCTTTCACAACACTACTGGTTGCTCTCAACAACCAAGACCTTCATTGATGTTTATGGCACCCGGTTGAGCGAGCTGGGCAACAATGAAGGCGGCGCGGTGCCGGCTGCCGCCGCCGGCGCGGAGTCGGACGACGGTTATTGGGACTGGGTGGTGGACTTCCGCGAATTGTCGCGGGAGCACCGCAGCCAGATTCAACTCATCCGCCAGCAGTTGCAGATTCTCGCCAGCCAGGAACGCTATCTCCGCCAGCGATGGCTCGCGCAATTCCGGCTCGACATGCTCGACCATGAGCCGCTCGGCGAGACTGAGGACTTGCTCGACTACATTCGGCGGCCCATTTCCGGCGGAAGCGATATCGTGCTGCGCCCCACACGCACCAAGACACAACTCGAAGCCATGAAACAGCAGCGCGACGAACTGGCTGCGCAAATCAACAGCGTTCCACCTCAACAGGAAGCACTAATCCAGCAGGCGCTCCGGCTCCAGAAACAATTGACCGAAAGCGCTGACGTCCAGTCCATCCGCTCCAAGGAATCGCACCCGGAAATTTTGAAGGCGGTCGAAAAATTCAAGGACGAACAGGAAATCCTGTGCCTGCGGTTGTATGAGGATGCCAGGCTTTACAACTCGGACAAGCTGCAGCAGCTCCTCCAGGAATTTGTCGCCGGCAACAAGACCAGTAACGAACTCGCAAAACTGCTCGCCGCAAAAATCGCGCTCGCACGCGCCGACCACGCCGACCGCAAGCTGTGGCTGCAGGCCATTTCCCCGGCGAAAGGCGCGGCGATCAACGACGAGGACGCCCGCGCCGCCAGCGCCGAGGCACGCAGCTTGTTGAAGGAGGTTTTGAAAATAAATCCCGAAAACGCCGAGGCGTCCGGCCTCGTCCGGGAAATGGATCTGGAACTCGTGGGCGGCATTCTCGCCAGGCTGGAGCAGGAAAAGAAAATCAGCATGGAAAATTTCGGGCGCTACCTCAAGGCGCGGGGCCTCAATCCGGACGAGCCGGACGGCTGGTGGGGTTGCTCGTGGGAATTCATGAAATTCTGGTGGGGCAACGGCCCGACGTCGCTCGCCGCCGGACTGCCGTTCGTGGATGCGCCCGGCGTCCTGGAAAACCAGACATCGCTCGTCACCGACAGCGCGGCGAAAAACCAGGTTTCATTGCTCGCCATCCGCCGGCTGCTCCAGCGCGGCATGCCGCTGGAAAAAATCCGCAACATCAACCGTGAGGATCTCCGCAAGAACATGACCGCCGAGACCGCCACGGGCGCGACGCTCACCGACGCGCAGGTCGGGCGGCTCTGCCAGGACATCCACGAAACCTTCGCCGAACTCGGAGACCTCCGCGCGCTTGCGGAAGGCGACAATGAATCTTTTTTGAAGCTTCATTCCCGCGCCTACTACGGGACGATTGATCCTGAAAAAACCGGCGTGGAGCAGTTGACGGATTTCGCCGCCTCGCCGGCCAGCCTGATGATGTGGTTTGGTCCCGGTGCCGTCGCCAAGGTGAACGGCCAGTGGGCGTGGCACACGCGGGAACTCGCTGAAATCAAGGATGCCAGCAGCATCATGACCGGGAGGCAGTGGCTGTATGACAAGTTTCCATTGAAAGAAATGGGCGAATGGATGGCCGCGAAGCCCGTCGGTAAATTTCTTTTGGAGTCGGTTGAGGCGGACCGTCAGTTGCTTGACAAACAGGGCAGCATTGTCCGCTTTCTCAACGACGGCAGCCGCATGGCCGCGACGATGGTGTTGTGTTCCGGCACTGAACATCTCGCGGAGCAATACGGCGGCGAGTATCTGGGGCTTCTCGCCAGAATCATCACGCTGATCGGCCCGGATGAAATGGCCGCCGAAGTCTTTGCGCACGCCGGCTCGTCGCGCGAGCGGCTGGCAGGTGAAATGGCCGCTTTGAAAAATGTCATCGCCGCCGAGCGCAAACAGTTGGATGAGGAGGCAAAAATTCTTCAACAGCTGGAAAGCTTGACCCAGCGCGTGTCGCCGGCGGCGGCGGGCGGCCCGTTGACGGCGGCGGAAATCGAGGAACTCGATAGCATCGCCACGCGCGTCACGCTGCCGGGCGCGACGATGCCCGAGACACTGCCGGCAACGCTTCCTGCGACACTGCCGGCAACTTTGCCGGCAACCCCTGCCCGCGACGCTGCCTGCGACGCTTCCGGGCGCGTCGCCGCGGGAGGAATTTGTCGCCGCCGTGACGTGTGCCGCGCAGTCGCTCAAGCACGGGCTTCCGGGCGAGGCCGGTCGTTCGCTGCGCGCGGCCAAGACGTTGCCCAGCGAGATGAAGCAGACGCTGGACGAAATGGACGCGGCCTGGGTCCAAGCTTCAAAGATTGTGGCCTATTCCCCGATGCTCCGCACAGTTGTGACGCGCACGGAGTTTGAGCGGATTGAAAGCAACCTCAATCCCGGCGACCTGGTTTTGGGAACCAAAAAACTGGACGGCCCTGGCGGCGAGTTTTTGCAGATGGGCGACCGCGCCGTGGCGCGCGGCGAACTGGACAAGGCCGCCGACCTTTATCTGGCGGCGCGGCAACAGGGAATGGAGGTGGCGACGACCGACATGCGGCTCGCCATGGTGCGTTTCGCCAAGGTGGAGGGGGAAAAATCGCGGAGCTGCGCGCAAAGATTCCGCCGCTGTCGGCGGCCAATCCAATCACTGAAACGGAGGAGCAGCTTGCAGACTTGCTGAACTCCGGCAAGGTCCAGTTGAAGTATCGCCCCGGCACGGCCAACCCGGTTTTTTTCGTCAGCGACACCGAAGGAACAAAATATGTTTTCAAAGCCATTGAGAACGACAGCGATGTCTTTGCCGAATGCCTGGCTCCGTTGCTGCTCGAAAATATCAGTCGCAACGCGCCGGTCTGCGCTCTCCAGCCCGCCGCATCGTGCGCGGCGTGAGCGTCAAGATGTCCACGCCGAGAAGAAGCCCGACCGGGACGATTTTGAGGGACGCCGCCGGCAATACCATCAAGGACGAGGTGCCGGCCCACGTGAACGGCGTGCTGACCAACATGCCGGTTGGGCCCTACGGGACATTCTCCGTGCCACTGAACGCGTTTGCCAACGCCTCGAACCTTGGTGTCCGGTTCGACTTACCACTGGCGCGTCAGCGCCCGGGACAACCGGGGAATGTGGTCGGACTGGCCTCCCGGCGACTACGTCTTTCAATTCGGCGTGCCGCTGGAGCCGGCGCACTTCGCACGGATATGGAAGACTGCCGATAGGAACATCGTGATCGAATGGGAACCGAGCCCGAACAACATCTACGTCGAGTTCTCGACCAACCTGCAATCCGGTAGCTGGACAAACATCGCCGGGCCGCTGACCGGAACTAGCTGGACCAACGCGGTCGACCCTGGAAAGCCATCGGGCTTCTACCGGTTGAGGAGTAAGTGACTACTGGTAAGTTGGCTGCGCTAGATTTCCAGTTTTTCACGGCGTGGTCTTCTGACTGGATTTTGTGCTGCACACAAACCGGTTGCCGGGAAATCTCCTCAGGTTTTTTGGCGGGCAGAAAACTTTTTCATTTACTGCACTGTATTATAAGTGATTGATAGTAAATGGGAGGGTGATGGAATAGAACACTCGTCAACGAAAAATCTTACAGACGAGGCGAGGGTCGGTTTTCAACCAACGCCCAAAAATTAGAATTAACCGGGCGATGCGGTGGCGACCATAAGCGTGGCCGGCTTGGTCCAACGCCACTTGAATGCGGGGGCTGCCGTAGGTCTGGCGACTCTCCTGGTGGATCTGGACAATCAGAAGAGCCAGGCGTGCATTTTCCTGGGTGCGCGGGCTGGGTTGGGCTTGGCGGTTGAC
>PLZL01000274.1:0-156 GCA_003152145.1 Limisphaerales bacterium | reverse complement strand
AAATATCCCGCTGTTGGCGCAGATAGTCATTCTCGCGCCGCAGACCGGCATTTTCGGATTCCAATTGTTCGGTGCTGCGCTTCCTCCAGGCACTGAGCCTTTGGGAGTGAATCCCCAACTCCGCGGCCACTTCCGTGGCCGCTTTGCCGCTGTTGA
>PLZL01000311.1 GCA_003152145.1 Limisphaerales bacterium | reverse complement strand
CCACCACGATTGGTAGTAATAAAAAACGTCCTTCGGAAAACCGCACGTGTCGAGAATGCCGAAGTGCGAGTTGATGCACGGCCACCAATACGGCGTCGGCTCGCCGCGATAATCAAAGCCGGTCCAGACGAANNGCGGCCGGTCGTTGGTGTAAATGCCGCGCGTGCCGACGACGCTGGCCTGCTCGGTGCCGACGTTCGACTGGCTCGGATGCTGGGCGTGGTATTGATCCATTTGGGGACCGTAGTGATAATTCCAGCCGCGCACTTCGATGACGGAATTGATGCCGCGGAAAACATTGTCTTCCGGCGAGGCGTAGGTGACGGGGCGCGTCGGGTCGAGTTGCTTGACGTAATCCTGCATCCTGCGAGCGACGTTGGCCGCTTGCAGCGTGTCTTGCACGGCGAATTGCTCGTTGGCGATGCACCAAATCGCGACGCTCGCATGATTGCGGTCGCGGCGGATTTGGTCATCCCACTTTTGCATGTTCCCCGAATCGCTGCCCATCAACCGGCTCTCGTCCAGCACCAACATGCCGAGCCGGTCGCAGGCGTCCAGCAATTCCGGCGTGGGCGGATTGTGCGAGGTGCGAATGGCNNAATGCTTGCCGTTCAGCAAAAAGCCATTCGTGGAATCGAAAGCCACGGTGCGGATGCCGAAGGTGGTTTCTTTGCGGTCAACGACCTTGTCGTCCACTTCAACCGTGGTCACTAATTTGTAGAGTTGTGGGGTTTCTGGTGACCATAGAACAGGAATGTTTGTGCAATCCATCGTCCCATTTCGTGCAACAATAAGTCCAAAAACATCCGTTGGCCACGTCTCGGTATGTCTGCTTGGTATTCCAAGGATAAATCCCATCTCATCCTCAACTTCCGAGTATGGATCCAGTTTCAGCTTTCTGTATGGGTTGTTATGTTCGGGTGTAGAATCAATTTTGGAAATTAAAGTGCCTTTTGGATCAAACAGTTCGTGATAAATAGCCGGAGCACTACTATTGGATTCAGAATTTAGAAGTGTTGTTCGCACCACAATTCCAGCCGCCCAAGAATCGAAGCAATTGGTCAGTTGGCTGAAAATACAAATCCCATCCGGCGCGATGGCCACCGGCGCGGTCATGTCCAGCCAGACGTGACGGTAAATTCCCGCGCCTTCATAAAACCAGCCCTCGGATCCGGTCGCATCTACGCGCACGGCGACGGTGTTCTTGCCGCCGAAATGCACCACGTCCGTGATGTCCTCGCGGAACGGATAATAACCGCCCTCGTGACGTTTCACGCACCAGCCGTTGACCCACACCGTCGCGTCATGCATCACGCCGTCGAAGGTCAGCCAGATGCGTTTGCCGGAATCGCCCGCCGGCAATTCGAACGTTCGGCGATACCAGCCGATGCTGTTCGTCAGGAACTTCGTTCCCAGCGGTTTGAAGCCGTGGCCGCCGTCGGCGGTTTGATCGAACGGCAGTTCCACCGCCCAATCGTGCGGCAGGTTGACCACGCGCCAGTAAGAGTCGGAGAACTTTTCCGACGCCGGCCCGGAACCGGTGCCGGAGTTCACGAGACTCAGCGCATCCGGCCAGTCATCGCCGAGGTGGAATTTCCAACCAGCGTCGAGCAAGAGATGTTCACGCGACGATTGGGCAGCGGCCAGTTGCGCCGCCAGCAACATGGCGCACGCGCCGGCGGAAAAAATGCGGAATGGCGAAACGATTTTCATTTTCATACAGAAAATCTCAGGCGCACCTGCGTCGGAGCCGCTGTGAGCAGATAATGATTTCCAAAGAGAATCCGCCTTTGTGGCGGCAGAATCAAATCCAAAATAATGCGGAACCGTGACCGGGCGCAATTTGACCGCCGCCAGATGTGACGTGTTCGCGCCGGAAACTGATCGCGGAAATGAAAGTGTGTCGGCCAAATAAAACTTGCCGGACACTCGTTACATGAAGAAACTGCCAGCGAACCCCCAATTTTATGACACGAAGAATTGATATTATACGAAAAGCCGGTTGTCTCGCCCTTGGCCTCGCGGCGTTCTTCGCCGCCATGGATTTGTCGGCCGCCGCTACCAACGAAACGGCCAGGCTGATCTCCGCGGATTTGCAACAAACGAAAGGACCGCTCGACACCATGTTCAAATTCTGCGTCGGCGCCGGCCGCGCGAACGAGGGCTTGCGCGCCGACTGGCAGCGGCAACTCACCTACGCGCACCGCGAATTAGGTTTCGAATACATCCGCATGCATGGTTTGTTCACGGACGACATGGGCGTTTACCGGCAGGATAGGAACGGCAACCCGGAATACAACTGGCAATACATTGACGAGCTTTTCGACTTCCTCCACGACATCGGCATGAAGCCGTTTGTGGAATTGAGCTTCATGCCGTCGGCGCTGGCGAGCGGTTCCAAAACGATTTTCTGGTGGCGCGGCAACGTGACTCCGCCCAAAGACATGACCAAATGGGCGAACTTCATGCGCGCCTTCGTCCAACATGTGCAGGAACGTTACGGCGACGCGGAGGTGCGCATGTGGTATTTCGAGGTCTGGAACGAACC
>PLZL01000228.1 GCA_003152145.1 Limisphaerales bacterium | reverse complement strand
TTTAGTCTGCCGAATACGCATATAGGATTGAATGAGCGAATCCAAATCAGACATGCCGTCAGCTCAAAATCGGGAAGAAGTGCTGTTTGCGCTCGCGCTGGAAAAGCCAGCCGCCGAACGCAGCGCGTTTCTCAAAATCGTCTGCGGCGACGATCAATCACTCCGTCAGCGCCTCGAAGCCCTGTTGGCCGCGCACGACGCGCCGGATGAGTTGTCGCCGAAGGACAAACCCGCAGCCGTGGCGACGATGAAGTTGGAATTGGCCGACACGCCGGATGAAGCCGTCGGCACGACGATTGGGCGTTACAAATTGATGGAGCGGCTTGGCGAAGGCGGTTGCGGAGTGGTCTATGTCGCCGAGCAGACCGTGCCGGTGCGCCGCCGCGTCGCGCTGAAAGTCATCAAGCTGGGCATGGACACCAAGCAGGTCGTCGCGCGGTTCGAGGCGGAACGGCAGGCGCTGGCGATGATGGATCATCCGAACATCGCCAAGGTGCTGGATGCGGGCACGACTGAAACGGGTCGTCCGTTCTTCGTCATGGAACTGGTGCGGGGCATCCGCATCACCGACTATTGCGATCAAAACCAATTGTCCACAAAGGAACGGCTCGATTTGTTCATCAAAGTTTGTCAGGCCATCCAGCACGCGCATCAGAAGGGCATCATCCATCGTGACATCAAGCCGTCGAACATTCTCGTCACGCTGCACGACGGCGTGCCGGTGCCGAAGGTCATTGATTTCGGAATTGCGAAAGCGACCGAAGGCCGGCTGACGGACAACACGGTTTACACACAGTTGCACCAGTTCATCGGCACGCCGGCTTACATGTCGCCGGAGCAGGCGGAGATGAGCGGGCTGGACATTGATACACGCAGCGACATCTACAGTCTCGGCGTGTTGCTCTACGAATTGCTGGCCGGCAGCACGCCTTTCGACGCGAACGAATTGCTGGCCTCGGGCATTGACCAGATGCGCAAGACGATTCGCGAAAAGGAGCCGATGCGCCCGAGCACGAAGCTGGCGACGTTGCAAGGAGACGAACTCACGACGACGGCCAAACGACGTTCGGTGGAAACCTCCAAATTGGCGAATCTGTTGCGCGGCGACCTCGACTGGATCGTGATGAAGTGTCTGGAGAAGGATCGCACGCGGCGTTACGAGACGGCCAATGGACTGGCCGCCGACCTTAAGCGCCATTTGGAGAACGAGCCGGTCGTGGCCCGGCCACCCAGCGCCGCCTACAAATTCCAGAAAGCCTTTCGCCGAAATAAACTTGCCTGCTCCGCCGGAGCCGCAGTCTTGCTGGTGCTTTTGCTGGGTGTGATTGGCACAACCATCGGATTTCTCCGCTCCCAAGCGGCCCAACGTCGGGCCACCGCTAATTTTGATCAAGCCCGCGCCGCCGTGGGTGACATGCTGGCGGTTGCGGACGATGACCTTTACGACTTGCCGGGGATGCAGCCTTTGCGGGCCAAGTTGATGCAGGTGGCCATTGACCGCTACCAGCCCATGATCGAACAGTCCTCGGCGGGCCCGGCACTTCGCGCGGAACTGGGCCGGCTCTATCTCGAGTATGGATTTGCGGCCAATGAAATCGGGGAGGATTACACCAACATTGTCCTTCCGGCTTATAATTCGGCGCTGGCCATTCAACGACAGTTGGTGCGAGAGCAGCCCAAGAACCGGTCTTTCCGCTCCGAATTGGGCTGGACGATTGTTTACGCGCGGTTATGGCACGACACCAACGGCATTGAAACCAACCAGCCGCAGGCGGTCGCCATCTTCGAGGAGTTGGCGCGCGAAGACCCTGCGGATCCATTTGCCCGCGACGGTCTGGTTTGGGCTTTGGGACTGGATATTGCCTGGAACATGCCTGATGACCCTGAATATGAGGCCAAGTCCAAAAGAAGGCTCGCGCTAATGGAACAACTGGTAAAGGAATATCCCCGTTCAGCTGAGTTCCGCCGCGACCTGGCCAATGAACTAAATTTCATGGCCGGAACGATCGGTTCTGATTACAATGCAAAATTGAGCTGGGTATCCCGCGCCAATGAACTGCGGGCAGAAAATCTGGCAGCTTTGGAACAGAACGACCCGGCGGTCTTGAATCCTTTACCCCCAAGAGATTCGGAATGCGGAATACTGCGTCCGAGCGTGGTTTTCGCCAAGTTCGACCAGGCACAAGGCTGGGCACACCAGTCGCACGTGCTAGCGCAACTGAAACGATGGCCGGAGGCCATCTCCTTCGCTGACCGGTCCACCGCCATGTGGCGCGACTTGGTGGAACAAAATCCCTCCGTGATAAATTTTGCCCGCTTCCTCGACATTTCTTTCAAAAATGGGGTGTGGGTGGCGGAGGAATCGGGCGACAAGGCAGGCGCGCAAACCCGCCAGATGGCCGCCGATAACTTCTGGCGCACGCATCCGTCCGTTAAAAGGCCGGCAAAGTAAGGTCTGTTTCGATTGTCAGAAACCAAATACGCTCTGTCCGCAGCATGTAATCAATCCGCCGCCAGAAACGGCGGCATCGGGCAATCCAGCGTGTCGGCGATGGCGCGGCGGCGGCAAAGTAGAATTCCAATGAAGCATCCATGAATCCGGGAAGGGAAGAACTGTATGACGACAAAGAAATAATTGGAATGGTGACTAATTGCATTCCGTGGAAAAGAGTTTTGAAGTTACTAAACAAGTGGTGGGGAATGATGGATTTTACGAATGATTTCGGCCTAAATTCTCAAAATATTTGAGGAATTCGCTTTTGCCATAAACACGAGGGTTCGATTCCTGATACTCGCGCTGAACAGTGACAGGAATTTCGGCGTGGTCACAAATCCATTTTGTCAGGAATCTGTCAGGAATTAAAGAACCATCACAGAACCTCAATAAAAATGCGGCAGAGGCGGCGGGTGTCGATTTCAGAACCAATATTCTTAAAACCACTGATTCTATTAGCGATTATCAATTTATGGTGGTGCTTTCTGACTCTCAA
>PLZL01000139.1 GCA_003152145.1 Limisphaerales bacterium | reverse complement strand
AACGTAATTGCGCGCGGCAGCCTGCGAAGCATGCGCTTCCATCGCACAGGTCCAAGCTTCGAGAATTTCCGGCGCGGAGACATCAATGAGCACCGGGGTGATGTTGGCCGGCTCGGCTTCGGCTGTCGCCGCGTAATAAAATAATTGCTCAATCGTGTGAGCCGGCGCGCGGCGCAGTTCCTTGATGCCACCGTAACGGGCAAGCCGGCACGCATCGCGCACGAGCTGTCCCAGCCGTGGATGATCGGGATGCTGATTTTCAACCAGGCTCGGCGCGAGCACGATGCCCGGCCGCAGACGGCGGATGATGCCCGCCAGCTTGATTGCATGCGCCACACGAACTTCCAGGTGTGCATCACCATCCAGTTCAACAAACTCAATCGTTGCACCGAGGAGTGCGGCGGATTTTTTCGCCTCGGCAACCCGTTGTTTGGGCGTGCCGTGGGATGCGGCTTCGCCGCGAGAGCAAATGACAAAATGCGTCGCGCGACCGGCGCGGGTTTCCTTCGCAATGACGCCGCCGCACCCGAACTCGATGTCATCGGGATGCGCGCCGAAGGCCAGCAGCGGCGCGGCTTCAGGACGGGATTTCGGTGTAGGCTTCATCGGAACGCTCAATTGTTTGACGATTCACAAAGGTGATTTCCGGCGCTTCTTCCGGGCGAAGATAGGCCCTTTCACCGGCTCCGGCAATGTAATGCGTGCAATGCACGACCGATTGCATCCAAGCAAGCCGGGTGTCGCGCGCCGGACTGATTTGCTCCTTCGTGAATGTGGTCGGCGGCAGGGTGATAAACGAATCTCCGCCTTCATGCAACGTGAGCATTGGAACGCCGGTCTCCGACCCGGCGTATTTTTGAGTTGTGCTACCGATGCGCGCCGGGTCGGAGACCGGCGCTCCAGCGTTGAAACGGGCGCGGACGATTTCACCTTCATGCGGAACGTCCACGAAAAATTTCGGGACGTCGCAGGCCGCGCGACGGATGGCCGGGTCGCTGGAGCGCACCACACGAATCCCGTCGAGCAAATTCATGGCGCGATACATGGCGAGGCAGAAATCGGCGACGTTGGCAGCGGAAATGTTTTTGAAAATCTCGATCAACCGGCGCTCAACGTAATTGGGCAACTGGAGCAGCGTCTTGTCCTGCCAGCCGGCGGGAATGCGTTTGAGGTATTGCGGCGAAAATTTCCGTTGGAGCCGGTTTTCAAAAGCGAAGTTGAGTTGCGCCGGTTCATTGGTCTTGCGATGGCGCAGGATGGTTTTTGTTTCGCGCGGATCGTGATCGCTGTCGTGGCAGAAGAAAACGATTTCGCCGCCGATCTCCGCCTGCAATCGGCGGGCCGTCTGGATTTTCGCGGCGAGGAAGCGTTTCGGGATAAACCCGCACGGTTGCTGGCCGAAACAAATGACAGGCGCAGAACTCATGACACAGGTAGTGTCGGCGCAGGCTTTCCGCCCGAACCCAGTGCCGCTTGGATAACCAGGCTCAACCCCACGCAGGCCGCGCACCCGATGAAATTATACCAGAGGTAGCTGATGGGCAGCGAAAAATAGAGGACGAAGACCAACGCCTGGGCCGTCAGAGCCGACCAAAATATCGCAGTTCCGCCAACCCACTTCACAAAGAACGCCACCAAAAACAATGCCAGCACGACGCCGTAAAAAACCGACCCCACGATGTTGACGGCCTGGATCAGGTTCTCCGCCAGATTGGCAAACAGAGCGAACGCAAGGGCGACCAGGCCCCAGAGCAATGTGAACCATTTGGAGGCGGCGACATAATGCGCGTCGGTTGCCTCGCGCTTGAGCAGGTGCCGGTAAAAATCAATCGTGGTGGTTGAGCCGAGTGCGTTCAACTCGGCGGCCTTTGACGACAGCGCAGCGGCAAAGAATGCCGCGACCAGCAGCCCAATCAATCCGTGCGGCAGGTGGTCGAGGATGAACGTAACGAAGACGTAGTCGGCATCGTTGCTTTTCACGCCGGGATCGTCCGCCTGCATGACAGCCTTGGCCTTGTCCCGCACAGCATTACCGTTTTCCAACGCTGCCAATGCCTGTGCGCGGGCCGCGGCCTCGGCCCTGGCATCACCGGTGTGTTTGGCGCCGAGCCATTGTTGAATCAGTTGTTCCTTCTCCGCGTAAGCCGCGGCGTATTCCTGTTGGAGCGCATGAAGCTTTCCGTCGGAATCATGCCGGATTGCCTGGTGCCAGGCGGGCTGGTTGAAAAAAACCGGCGGTTGTTCGAACTGGTAAAAGACAAATATCATGACGCCGAGCAGCAGGATAAAAAACTGCATGGGAATCTTCAGCACGGCATTGAACATCAGGCCCAGCCGGCTTTCGCGCAGGGATGAGCCGGAAATATAACGCTGCACCTGGGACTGGTCGGTGCCGAAGTAGGACATGGAAAGAAACAGTCCGCCCAGCAAACCGGTCCAAAAGGTGTAACGCCGGTTGATATCGAACGAAAAACTCACCGCTTCCAGTTTTTTGAAACCGCCCGCCACGGTGAACGCGTCGCCGAGGCTGGTCGGCAGCTTCGTGAGCAGAATGATAAAGGCCGCCACCATTCCGCCAAAGATGATGGCCATCTGGTATTTCTGGGTAAGGCTCACCGCCCGGCTGCCACCGGTGACGGTGTAAATAATCACCAACAATCCGCTGAGGATAATGGTGAGGTCGAGCCGCCAGCCGAGCACGGTGGAGAGGATGATGGCCGGCGCGTAAATCGTGATGCCGGCGGCCAGGCCGCGTTGCACGAGGAACAAGGCGGCGCCAAGCAAACGGGTTTTGGCGTCAAACCGCCGGCCCAGAAATTCGTAGGCGGTATAGACGTTCAAGCGCCGGTAAATCGGCAGGAAAACGGCGGCGATGATGATCAGCGCCAATGGCATCCCGAAATAATTTTGCACGAAGTCCAAACCGCTCTCGTAGCCCTGGCCGGGGGTGGAGATGAAAGTAATGGCGCTCGCCTGCGTGGCGGCGACCGATATGCCGATGGTCAACCAACCCACCGTTTCGTCGCCTTTCAAATAGTGACTCAGATCCCGGTGACGGCGCGTGTGCCACATGCCATAGGCGGCGATTCCGAGCATGCTGCCAATCAGGACGACGAAATCGAGGGGGTTCATGAAAAGCTCACCGTCAGCGCGAGAAGCAGCACCACCCACAAAATGAAACAGCCGAAGACAAAAATGTAAACGCCGCGCCAGGTGCGCAGCCCCGGCAAGCCGGTCAATTCGTCTTTGTCATCCGAAGGCGGCTCAACTGATCCGGTGTTGTCCTCCGCAGATTTCATTTCCCGAGTGAAACCAGATTGGCAAACAGCCGGTAAGCGCCGGGCACGCCGTCGGGAAGTTCCCGGAAAAATACCAGCCCGGTATAGACGAAATAGCCCTTGCCGTATTGTGCAACCAGCAGTCCGCCCTTGAGTGGCGCTTCACCGGGATCGCTGCAGGCGAGAATCGGCGTGAAATGCTCGTCCCACTGGTCGGGATAATAAATCCCGCGCTCCTGGATCCAGCCGTCGAAATCGGCGCTGGTGATTTTGTTCGGCGTGTTCAGGACCGGATGATCCGGGGCGAGGAACGTCACCGGCGCGGTTTCGTCGGTCACGCGGTCGTTCGACAGATGCAGGCTGTAGGGCGCGAGCTGGTCGGTCTTCAAATCGCGGCCCGGCCGGTTGTATTGCTCGATGACGTTGCCGCCGGCTTCAACAAAAGCGAAAAGCGCGGGCAAATGTTCGACGAGATCGGTGCGGACATTGAACGCACGAACACCGATGACCACCGCATCAAAATCAGCCAGCCGGTTCGTCGTCAGGTCTGCGCCAGTGAGTGACGTCACTTCGTATCCCATTTGCTTCAAATTTTCAGCCACGCTGTCGCCGGCACCCGGAAGATAGCCGACGTTTTTACCGCGAATCGCCAGATCAAGACTGACGGCTTTCAAGCTCGCGACCGGTTGGAGCAATTGACGTGGAATGTGTGGATAAGAAATCTCCTCGCGCTGATTGCGATAACGCACGCCGCCGATTTCCGCGCTGGCAATAATTTTCGTCGTCGTGGATTGCGACGGAGCGGTGATGGTGAATTTTAACTGCGCCCGCTCGCCGACAGCGGCGAGATGAAACGCTTGTTTCGTCGGTGATATTTTCCAACCGGCGGGAGCTTCCAGTTGCAGCGCGCCGATGGAACCGGCGCGCGCCGCGACAATTTCCACTTCGACCGGATGCGCTGTGCCGGGAGAAAACAGCGCGACGTCCGAGGCGAACTTGAGCGACGCGGGCGGAATCACGTCGAGCTTCCGGCGGATTTCGACGTTCGCGGAATTGGTGATGACTTGCACCGGCTCATCGGGAATCACGAGCGTCTGGCCGCCGACTTCAAAAACCTGTTCGACGGGAAATGCAGGCGGATTTTCCGGGCGGCCAATCAGCGAAGCATCGTCCACGCGGAACATGCCCGGCGTGCCTTCTTCGCGCAGCCAATACGGCTGGCTCAACGGCGTAGTGGCGGGCAGCATTACGGTCTCGGCCCGGCTCGAAGGTTGATTGGAAGTGAGATTGACCGCAGCTGTGGAAGTGAATTCTTCCTTGATGCCAGGGTGACGCGTCCCCACCCAGCGAACCGGAATGCTGGAACGGACAACCGCCGAATGATGAAGCTCCATTTTCTCGCCCGGCACGACTTCGGCCTGCGTAATCGTGGTTTCAATTTCGAGACCGAGGCAAGACTGCAAAATGTGATCAAGCTGCGCGCGTTTTTCCACGACGACGGAATCTTTTCCCGGTAGCGCGGCCAGCTGGCTTCGCAGTTTCAGCAACGCCGGCACGCTCGCAGCGGCATCCTGCGGATTGAATTGGGCAATGATTTCGTCGGCCAGTTTCCCAATTTCCGCGCCGCCGGGCACGCGGCTCCAAGTCGTATCAATGTCGTCCAAGATATCGTTCGTCGCGGATTCGCCGGCGAGAAATTGAAACGATTCGGTTCGCGCGCCGCTGCCACCGCCGCCACCAAAATTGCCGAAGCCTTGTGTCTTGTGCATCGCGCGGCTGCGACCGGCAAGTTCGCCGAACGAAATTCCCAGCACCGGATCGTTGCCGCTGATTTCCATTCGGATATCGCCCGCATTATTTCCGCCGCGACCGTTCACAAGAATGCGTTTGGGCTGCCAAGGGGTCAGCCCTTCGCGGAGTTGTTCGGGAAACGCCTTGGGATCACCGGCGAGTTTGAACGCTTCAAGGCCCAAAACAGCCGACGCCGTGTGATGTCCGTGCGTGCCGCCGGGCTGGGTGGAAAAACGATTGATGACGACGTCGGGCCGGAATTCGCGGATGACGCGCACGATGTCGGACAACACCTGCTGCCGGTCCCAAATGTTCAGGGTCTCGCGATAATCCTTGGAAAAGCCGAAATCCATCGCGCGGGTGAAAAATTGCCGACCACCGTCGAGGCGGCGGGCGGCGAGCAATTCCTGCGTGCGCGCGACGCCCAACTTTTCGCCGAACTCGGGGCCGAGCACGTTCTGGCCGCCATCGCCGCGTGTGAGTGAGAGGTAGGCGGTCCGATAATTTCGTCCACGCGAGAGAAAAGCGATCAGCAGTGTGTTTTCGTCGTCGGGATGCGCCGCGATATACAGCACGCTGCCCAGCTCGCGGAAACTTTTTAATTCCTGAAGAATTGCCGGGGCGGAATTGGTTTGCGGCTCGGCGGCGAAAAGATTTGCGATGAACAGCCCTGCGAGGGCGATTTGGAGTGCGGCGGGAAGCCCCGCGCCACGCCGCCTTCGCAGAGCGGGAGTTTTTGAATGATTGTCAATCACACGACGTGCGAAAGCGGTGTCGCCGCTGCGCTTTGCCACCGCAGTCCAAATTTCAGCAGCCCAAGTTTTCACTTCAAGCTGGAGATCAGGTCTTCGTTCAACTTCACATAGCCGGTATCTTTGGCTGTGATTGCGAGTTCGGTCGAACGCTTCGCCGCCGCGATGGCGCCTTCCTTGTCACCGAGTTTGGCAAGGATTTTCGCCTTCAGATAAACAATGTAATGCGTCTCGCGCTCGGCGATGGCGGCGTCCACCCATTTGCCCGCCTTCGACAAATCCTGTCCGTGATCGTAATAAAACATCGCCGCCTGATAATAAGGCTTCTGTTTGGCATCGGAGGCCATCACCGCTTCAATCTGCGGAACCAGTTTGCCCGTCAGTTCAACTTCGAATTTTATGGGCACGATGGTATTTTCCCAGGCGAGATTAAGCCGGGCCGACTCGTCGCGGATATCGGTGAACTCAATGACGAAGGTTTCCATTGGTTTCGTCAGCGTCACCGGCGTGGCTTTGAACCGCGCGACATCGGCCTTTTCGTCATATTGCGTTCCCGATTGACCGGTGTTTTTGTTGATGATGATCGTCCATTCGCTCTCACCGGGAATGGTGTAGATCGAATAACTTCCAGCGGCGATTTCCGTTCCGTTCAATTTCACCGGCGTGCTGAAGGTGATCTTGGTGGCGTTGTTCGCACCCGTGCGCCACACCTGGCCGTAGGGAACCAGGCTGCCAAAAATGGTGCGATCCTTCATGCCGGGCCTGGAATAGACAACCTCAATGTCCGTCAGCCCGACGCGCTGCTTCAAAGTGCAGGCCGGACTGGGCGCCGGAAAATCAACCTTGGGCGTCTGCGCCGGCAGGCTGGAAGCCACCATCAATCCGCAGGCGAACACGGAAAAGAAGCGGCGCATTTTTGAATTCATAAATCTGTCTCGATAAAATTATTTCGAGACGGTGAACGGCACGGAAAATTGCGTGCTTTCCCACATCAGCTTCAGCACACCGCCACCCGCCGGATTTTTCTCAATGCCCATCGTGAACTGGTCTGCCGGCTTGTCCAGCGCTGTCTTCGTCAAATCCACCTGCGCCAGATCATGCATCGTGTCCACGGGAATTCCCCACCCGCCGAGGTGCGTGCTAATGGCCAGTTGGGAGGTGCCGGTTTCGCTCGGCACCATGTAAAGGGTGTAGGCGCCCGCGGGAATGGTCTTCCCGCCCAGCTCGATCGGCTTTTGTGTGACGAGGAGCGTGGCCTCGTCCGCACCCATGCGCCAGGGCTTGCCGTAGGGCACCAGCCCGCCCCAGATTTTGCGGACCTCGGTCGTCCCGGGTTTGATCGCGTAAGGGCGACCGTAAGTAATTGTGACCCGGTTGCCATCAATGACTGCGCTGATGGTTTCGTGCGGGCTGACATGCCGTTCCTGGGCCATGACCGGCAGTGCGCCAATCATGGCAGCGGTGGTGATAACTAGGGTGGATATGATTTTTTTCATGATATCTATGACAGTTGTGGTTGATTTATGTTGAATGTTTGTTGGGGAGGTGAAATCTCATGTTTACTGCAGGCTCGAAATCAAATCCCGGTTCATCTTCACGAATGAACTGCCGGGGCCTTCGGCCTTGATGGCCAGTTCGGTTGATTGCCTGGCGGCGGCGATTGCGCCCGCCTTGTCGCCTTGCTTCGCCAGAATCTGCGCCTTCAAATACAGCATTTCGTAGGCAATCCGGGGATTGTCCGCCAGTCCGGCGTTGACCCAGTCGAGGGCTTTTTTCAGGTCCTGGTCATGGTTGAAATAAAACGTGGCGGCCTGAAAATAAAAGCCGTCCGATTTCTTGCCCGGCGTCGCCATGGTCGCCTCGATTTGCGACACCAATTTGCTTGTGACTTCGACTTCCATGTGAATCGGAACCACCGTTTTATCCCAGACCAGATTGAGCACCGCCGATTCATCACGGATGCGATTGAATTCGATCGTGAACGTTTCGATGGTTGTGTCCGTCAGCGTGACGGGTGTCACCTTGAACCGCGCGAAATCATCCTTCTCGTTGTATTGAAAAGCCCCCCATTGCGCCGCGTTCGTGCTGATGATGATCGTCCATTCCTTTTGACCGGGGATGGTAAAAAGCGCATAGGTGCCGGCGGGGATGTCCGTGCCTTCAAGTTTCACCGGCGTGCTGAAGGTGACCTTCGTGGCCTGGTTGGCGCCGGTGCGCCACACTTGGCCGTAGGGGACGATGCCGCCAAAAATGGTCCGGCCCTTCACGCCGGGCCGGGAATAAACAATTTCAATGTCCGTCAACCCGACGTGTTGTTTCAGCGTGCAGGCGGGACTGGCGGTGGGGAAATCAACTCTGGGTGTTTGCGCCTGCAAAGCGGAGACCAGGGCCAATCCTGACATGGCCGCGACCACGAAACGTAGCATTTTTGGATTCATAGCGCCATCAATCTAAAAAAGCTGGACTGAAAGGAAAGAGAAAAATGGGTAATGTGTCATGTTTGGGCGCGTCTCAATTTTTAGAGGGGTCGCCGCGGGTTGAATGAGGGAAGAGCAAATGCCAGCGTTCGTTGCGCCAGAAGGTTTCCCGGCACATCAAGGTTTCGTCTCCCGCACAACTCCAAAACTGTCCCGGCCGCTTGAAGCGGCATTGATATTGCCGGCACGTGGATTCCCTCGCGCTACTGCCCTGCGGTTCGCCAGCGCGCCGGGCCTGGGCGTAATCCATCCGCTCTTGGTGGCTCTCCAAATAGCTCAGTTCGGCTTCCACCGCCTGACGCTTCTTGTGGCGCAGCCGTTTTGGCCAGTGCTTGCAAATCGTTCAGGAAGGCGGGGGCGCGTCCGCTTTGCAGCGGCGGGGCCACCCACGTCCGTGCCTGGGTTTCATCCTCCGGATGCAGGGCGTGCGCCACGGCCCATAAATGCTGGCTGGCGTGGCAGTAGTCCAATCGCTGCTGGGCTTGGGCAAAACGGTCGCCCGTCAGATTCCAAATCCACAGCGCGCCATCGGCCACCACCAGCACTTTGGCCGCCTGCGCCAGCCCGTGCCGTTGCGCTTCGGCGAAGAGTTGTTCACGCAAATCGTCCACGCCACCACGGATCATCACGGTGCCCCGGCTCAATATCCTGGGCCGGCCTCCGTCGCTTTCGACGCGTTGGTCCAAGCGAAAACAGGTGCCCCCATGGACCCAGTGCCACCGTTGAGGTTCTTGTCCGGCGGCCAGCGTTTAACGCTTTGGCTCCAGTCGTCCCGTTCCCGGATGTTCCAGGCATCCAGTTCGATGACCAGGGTGAAGGCTTGCTCGGGCAGCGGCAGCACTTGCTCAACGCCTTGGGTCTGGCGCATTTGTTCGTCCAGTTGGGCGCGCTGCTGCTCGGCCCGTTGGCCTTGGCGGCGGGCTTCCCGATCCAAGGTGGCGCGGGGCAGCTTGATCCCGGTGAGCCGCTCGATGACGGCGCTGGCTTCGCCAGCCTGCATTTTGCTGGCGACCAGGACCGCCATCTCTTGCACCCCGGGCTACCCGGTCTTCCGCTATTCGAC
>PLZL01000241.1 GCA_003152145.1 Limisphaerales bacterium | reverse complement strand
GGCAGCGGCAACTGACCTACGCGCACCGCGAGTGCGGCTTTGAATACATCCGCATGCACGGTTTGTTCACGGATGACATGGGCGTTTACCGGCAGGACAGGAACGGCAACCCGGAATACAACTGGCAATACATTGACGAGCTTTTCGACTTCCTCCACGGCATCGGGATGAAACCGTTTGTGGAATTGAGCTTCATGCCGTCGGCGCTGGCCAGCGGTTCCAAAACGATTTTCTGGTGGCGCGGCAACGTGACTCCGCCCAAAGACATGGAAAAATGGGCCGATTTCATGCGCGCCTTCGTCCAGCATTGTCAGGAGCGCTACGGCGACGCGGAGGTGCGCACGTGGTATTTCGAGGTCTGGAACGAACCGAACTTGAGCGGCTTTTTTTCCGGCACGCAGCAGCAGTATTTTGATCTTTACGCGGCGACGGCGCGCGCCATCAAAAGCGTTTCCGCCGATTACAAAGTCGGCGGCCCGGCGACGGCGGGTTGCGCCTGGGTGCCGGAGTTCATTCATTTCTGCGACACGAATCACGCGCCAGTGGATTTCATTGCGACCCACACCTATGGCGTGGAAAGCGGTTTCCTGGACGAACATGGCGATGCGGGAACCGTGCTTTCACAAAATCCGAACTCGATTTTCGGCGACGTGAAACGGGTGCGCCAACAGATTGCCAATTCGGCGATGCCCAAGCTGGAACTCCACTTCACCGAATGGAGCGCGTCCTACACGCCGTCCGATCCGGTTCACGACAGCTATCACAGCGCGGCTTACATTCTGGACAAGCTCAAAAAATGCGGCGACGCGGCGCAATCCATGTCCTATTGGACGTTCACGGATATTTTCGAGGAGGCCGGCCCGCGCTGGGAGGCCTTTCACGGCGGCTTCGGCCTGATCAATTACGAGGACATCAACAAGCCGTCGTTTTATGCGTATCAATTTTTGAACCGGCTCGGCCCAATGGAGTTGAAGAACAGCGATCCGTCGTCGTGGATTTGCGCCGACAAATCCGGCGGCGTGCAGGCGCTGGTTTGGGACTTCACCAACACGCATCCCGGCAAGCAAGTTCACAACCAGGAATTTTACAAACGCGATTTGGCGTCGCAGCCCAAAAACAAAGTCACGCTCAACCTGTCGCACCTGTCCAGCGGCAAATACGCCATGGAAATTTACAAAGTCGGTTACCGAGTTAACGACGCCTACGCGACTTACCGCGACCTCGGCGCGCCGGCGCAATTGACCAAGGCCCAAGTCGCTGAAATCAAATCCAAAAACAGCGGCGCGCCTTCGGAAACCAAGTCCGTGAAGGTTGGCCGCGACGGAAAATTCGAGCAGCAGTTCGACCTCCGTGAAAACGATGCCGTGCTGATCACGCTCAAGCCGCAGCGGTAATTTACCGGAGCACTTGGAGCATCGGCACGATTCCAGCGCGGTCTCGCGGTTCGACAGCATCATCCGCCGACGCGCTTGAGACGAATGGCGATGTAAGGCTTGCCCGGCAGCGGAATGGAGCGCCCATTCGCGTCCGCGTAGTGAGAATCATCCTTCTGCTTCAGCGTGAACTCGCCGGGCACAGGTGTGACCGTCATGTTCCATGTGTCGAGAACTTCGGCGGTGAATTTCACACCGTCGGCGATTTGCGGTTGGTCCGGGGCTGGTTTGGGAATTTGATAATCCCAATTCGTCGGCGATTGCTTGCCGAGATAAACGAGGTAGTATTTGCCCGGCTGGCCGCCCATTTCGGGATGTCCGCCAACCGGCTCGATGCCTTCGGCGGGTGCGTCGCTGAGAACTTTTTTCAAGAACGCGAGCCGCGCCGGGCTTTGGCCTTTGAGCAAGCCGCCTTTGGACCACCAGAGAACCTGGTCATCGCTCTTGTAGGTTTCGCCGTGGCCGCAATAAGTGCCGGCCACGGTGGCGTTCCAAAACCGGAAGACGAGTTCCTCGGCACTCAATCGGCCCCAGCCGCTCGGAATGTTGCCTTCGTATTGCACTTCGTCATAAACCACCGGCTTGTGGAACTGGTCGCGAAAAATCCGCGCGCGGGCCGGGCTGGTGACGGCGCCGCCGTTCTGGATGCTCGCGTGCGTGATCCACGGCAGGTTGTCATCAAAAAGTTTCGTGCCGTAGTGGATCGAAAGCAGATGGTGATACGGGTCGTCGCGCGAAACGATTTCGCCGAAGCGCACGAAGTCGGATTCCTTTTTGCGCCGCATGAAATCCCATTCGTTGGCGAGCGACCACCAGACGTTGCGATATGCCGAGAGCCGCGCGACCACGTATTGCAGGTAACGATCATCCGCCTCTGCCGGCATCCGATCGAAACCCCAATGGTCTTCGTCGTAAGAATGAAACAGTATGATGTCCGCCTCGATGCCGAGTTTCTGCAGATCGGCGACACGCTGTTCGAGGTGCTGGAAATATTTCGGGTTGAAGCGCGTGAAGTCCCAATTCGTGTTCGGATGGCCTTCGAATGGATACAGGATCGGCTCGTTGGTGTTCCAAACGTAACGTTTCGGAAAAACGCACATACGGATTTTGTTGAACGGCGCTGACGCGAGCGTCTTGAGCGTCCGGTCCTGCAACGGCTCCGGCTGCCATTCCCAGACGTAGCAGGTGGTGCCCAGCTCCTTGTAAGGCGTGCTGTCGGCATGGTCGAAATGAAACGCGTGCGCAACGCGGACCGGACCGTGATTTTGCCGCGACGGTTTGGTCACTTTGAACGAGCCGGTCTTGCCATCCAGTTTGCGAACGTTGCTGGCGGTTGTGTAGTTCCATTTGCCTCGTGTGTCCGGCATGAAGCGCACGCGGTAAATTCCATCGCAATCGTAGAAACCATTCGCCTCCACAACGTTCGTTCCCTGCGTGAACTGCGCGGAAAACTTCACGTCGGTGAACGGATTGCCCCCGGTCGGCCCCTTCAAGGCGAGTTCAAAAATCCCCCATTGTTCGACGGCCGGCGCCACGACCGGGAAAAAAAGAAAAATCGCAAGCGCAATGAAGGCGCTGCGGAAACTTTGAATAAGTGAGAATCGCCTTCCAATCGGAGGCGCTGGAATATAAGAGTTGGTAACGCGTTGCATTTTGATACAAAGGCCGCCTTCGCGTTTCATTCAGCAAGGACAGCCGTGCTGATGGTGGTGCGTGGAAAGAAGGCTTTCAAGTTGAATCACGGCAACGGCACAGCGCGCCATCCTGTCAACCTTGGTTTTCGGGTTCAATCAGCCTCGCAACTAAACCAGCCGCATGTCCACCTAGATTTTTGCTGCGCACGTTTCATAGCCGGCCTCAACCACATCGAAATACATAACCATGCTGAAATATAGCCGCCTTTCCCAGCAACGCCGAATAGATCTTTCATTGGTTGATTGCAGCCAGATTGCCGGAGCATTCCAACTCCGCCAGTGCGGCGGCTTTCGTGTCGGGTGTTCCGGCAAACATCACGCGCACGAAACGTCCGCGCGGTGCATTGTTCGGCACCGTATCGGTGCGTTCCTTGGTGGTGCTGGCGGTTTGTGACTGATCCGCCATCAATTTCCAGTTTGTTTCGCCGTCCTCGGAGATTTCAATTTTGTAACGCCAGTTGCCTTCCGAAGGAAACGTCAGCTTCGTTTTGCTGACGGTTGCGATGCGTTCCAAATCAATGCACAGCCACGCGTTTGTGTCCGCAGCGTCGGCTTGCCAGAATGTTGTGGCATTGCCGTCGTTGGCCAGGCGTCCGCCATGACCGGGCGATTCGCTGCTGGCGCGCGTCGGATTGTTCAAGCCCAACGTGAGAAGTGAACCGCCCGAGGCTGTGCCGGTGAAACGCACATACGGACGCGGTTTCACGGACGCCGTCTTGCCGGCGACGAATTTCGGTTCGCCGCGCGAAGTGATTCGAATCGTCGCGTCTTTCAATCCGGGTGATGTCGCGCGTATGACCGTCTTTCCTGCATGGTAAGAGCGAAATTCCATCGCGGCCATGCCGTCGCGAATCGCGATGTCTGAGTCCGAAGCGAATGTGATGCCCGGCCCGGTGGGAAATTCGCCGGGACCGGACTCAATGGTGAGCGTGACGGGCGGACAGTTATTGATCGGCTTGCCGTCTTTGTCCACGACGGTCACGATGATTTGCGCGTCGTCCGTGCCGTCCACGGAATTCAACGTCGTTTGATCTGCGGTGAGTTTTAGCACGGCGGGAACGCCATTGCTGGGCCATGCCGGCGGTGGAATGTGCAGATACTCGTTGCGATACCAATACCACTGCCGTTTCGGAAGACGGAAATAATCCACCATGCCCATTCCGCCGAATCGCCGTCCGGCGATGCTGCCGTGATCGAAGGCGCACCAAAGGACTTCGCCGCTGCGCCACGGCAAGCGCCACGAACCGACGACGTTTCGGTTCGCGCCGGGCGTGCCGGGCAAATCGCCCCAGCCTGGCTCGTATTTGCCGGGACGATCGGTCATCGTTGAACCGTATTCAGTAACGACGCTGGGAATCCCCGGATTCACAAACAACCGCGCACCGTCGCCGTTGTAGCCGGCCACGTCGCCGAGTTTGTCAATGTCGCCGCGCTGGCAACCACCGATGCCCGCTGGTCGCGTCGGATCCAATTCATGCGAGTAGGCGACCAGCTCTTTTAGAAAATTCCGCACCTTGGACATAACGCGGTTATCGCTGAAGAAGACTTCGTTGTCCATGCTCCAAACAATGATGCTCGGATGATTGCGATTGATCCGAATCATGTCGCGCAGGCTGGCCTTCACGCTTGCTTCAAAATCCGCCTCGTCCGCCGGACTCGTCGGATAGGCGCTGGAAGCCCACGGGCTTCTGGAGCCAGCCGTGCCCCAGAAACAATTTTCGGACCAGAACAAAATTCCAATCTGGTCGCACGCCGCGGCAAACGTCGGTGCGTGCGGATAGTGTGAGCCGCGAATGAACTGAAATCCAGCGTCCTTCACCAGCTTCACGTCGCGGAAAAAGCCGCTGTCAGCCACCGCGTCGCCCCAGCCGGCGTGGTCCTGATGCACGTTGGCGCCTTTGAAATAGTAGTGCTCGCCGTTCAGGAAAAATCCCTGGTCAGCCGTGAACTTGAACCAGCGGAAACCAAGCGGCGACGTGTAATCGTCCATCGGCTTGTAACGTAGTGGCACAGGCGTCCCGCCTGTGTGTTCCGAATCGGACAGGCGAGACGCCTGTGCCACTATTCCCTCCAGCACGACGGTTTTCACCGAATACAAATTCGGATGTTCCGGCGACCAGAGCCTGGGATTCGCAATCGGCGCGCTGGTCTGGTCGAAAACATTGGTTACGCCCGGCGCGATGGTTTGCGTGGATTCCATTTGTGCGACGGCTTTTCCCTTCGCGTTCAACACGCTTGTTTTCAGCGTGACGGATTTCGCCGCGCCGGAGTCGTTGACCACTTCGGTTTTTACGTTCACCGTGCCGGATCCTTTCGACACCTGCGGCATGGTGACGAACGTGCCATACCACGCGACGTGCACCGGCGCGGTGACGACGAGCCGCGCGTCGCGATAAATGCCGCCGGAGAAAGTATGCTCGCCCGCGCGCGGCGTCAGGCGCGGATCCCAAATGTTGTTCACGCGCACGGCGACAACGTTGTCGCCGGTCTTTACCGCGCCGGTGATGTCGAAGGTGAAACCGGTGTAGCCGCCTTTGTGTTCGCCGATGCGCTGGCCGTTCACAAAAATTTCCGCGACTTGGAACACGCCGTCGAATTCGAGATTGACGCGCTTGCCCGACCACGCCGTTGGCACGTTGAAATGTTTCCGATACCAGCCGTAGCCGACATAAAATCGGTCCGCCGCGAAATACGGCATCGAGAACGAATGAGGCAAATTGGCGTCATCCCAGTTCGAGTCGGCAAATGCGGCTGCGTCCGCGTTCGCCACGTCGCCAAGCTGAAATTTCCACCCGCGATTGAAGTTGATGGTTTGCCGAAGATCGGCGGCAGGTGAAGCCATCGAACAGACGAGCATTGCGACGAAGAACAAAAAATTAACACCCGGGTTCAGCCGGGTGGGAAGGCGCGGAACGGAAGAAAAACCGTTTGAAACGGTTTTTCTTTGGGCGGGCATGTCAGCCACCGCGTTAAAACGCGGTGTTAATGAGAAGATTTCCACAGTGGATTTTTCCATAGTAGTTCGTGTGCGCTCAATGTTCAACTGAACGCGTTTACACCGCAATTTTATTTCGCGAGTGCTACGACGCGCGTTGCAATTCGGCATTCAGTTGGACCGTGCCGCCGGACTTCAATTTGATTTCCGTCGTGCGGTCGCCATACCGGACGGTCGCCGTGCGGCCGCCAACCGATTTGATTTTGACATTGGTCAGCTTGCCGCCATCCCAGGCGAGATCAATTTCAAAACCACCGCGCGCGCGCAGGCCGGTGACGTGTCCAGCGGGCCATGCGCTTGGAAGCGCGGGCAGCAATTCGATTTCTCCGGTTTGACTTTGCAGCAGCATTTCGGAAATGGCGGATGTGCCGCCAAAATTGCCGTCAATCTGGAACGGCGGATGTGCGTCGAACACATCCGGGTAAGTGTGCGACGGATCAAAAAGGTGGTTGAGAATGCTAAAGGCGCGGTTGCCATCATGCAGTCGCGCCCAACAATTGATGCGCCAGGCGATGGCCCAGCCGGTCGTGATGTCGCCGCGTTTGTTGAGACTGACTTTGGCGGCTTCGGCAAGCTCCGGCGTGCCGCGCGGCGTGATTTGCGCGCTGGGGAAAAGCGCATACAGATGGGAAATGTGGCGATGCTGCTGTTCCCGCGCTTGCGCATCCCAATCGCCAAGCCATTCCTGCAACTGCCCTTGTTTTCCGATCTGAAGCGGTGCGAGTCTGGCACGTGCTTGTTCCAGTTGCTGGCGGAAGTCAGGAACGGTGTCCAGAATTTTGGATGCCTGGATGCAGTTGAAGAACAAGTCGCGCAGGATTTCCTCGTCAATGGCCGGTCCGGCGCAGACGGCCGAACCGAACGGATGCTGGTTTTCCGGAGAAACCGAGGGGCAGGTCACGAGCCAGTGGTTCGTCGGATGTTCAACGAGCGTGTCGATAAAAAATTGAGCGGCGCCGCGCATGACCGGATAGACCTCTTTCAAATATTTCTTGTCGCCGTTGAATTCGTAATGCTCCCACAGATGGTCGCACAGCCACGCGCCGCCGCTCGGCCACATGCCCGAATCCGCAAAATCAATCGGTGCTGTGGCGCGCCAAAGGTCGGTATTATGATGGGCGACCCAGCCGTGCGCGCCATACATTTCCTGCGCCGTGCGCGCGCCGGTCACCGAAAGGTCTTTGATCATCGCAATGAGCGGCTCCACGCATTCGCCGAGGTTGCACTCTTCCGCCGGCCAGTAGTTCATTTCGGTGTTGATGTTGATGGTGTATTTGCTTTGCCACGGCGGATTCATGCTTTGATTCCACAACCCTTGCAGATTCGCTGGCTGGCCACCGGGACGCGAAGAGCTGATGAGCAGATAACGGCCGAACTGGAAATAAAGCGCGGCAAACTGCGGATCGTTGCCGTTGTGAAAATTTTTGATCCGTTCGTCGGTCGGCAGTTTCATGGCGTCGCTGGTGCCCACATCGAGGGAAACGCACTGGAACAGCCGCTGGTGTTCTTTCGTGTGCGCGGCGAGAAGTTTATCGAACTTCTTCTTGGCGGCGGCGGCGATTTGGGCTTTGACGATGGACTCCGGGTCACCGCTCACGTCCTGGAAATTTTTGTAGCTGGTAGCCGCCGCGACCAGGATCGTGACCGCATCCGCGTTCGTGACCGCGATGGAATCGGAAGTGGTGCTGATCGTTCCGCCGTCGGCCAGCACGCGGGCGCGCACTTGGAACTTCAGTGCTCCTTTGATGCCTGACGCAGACGCATTCGTGCCACGCATCACCAAGGTGTTTTCTGACTCGGTTTCAATGGTGACTCTTTGCTGCGTTTTGAATCCGGCGGCAAATGAAAGGGAGCCTTTTTTATCAGCCGTGAGACGGACAACGATCACCTGATCCACCGGGCTGGCGAAGACCTAGCGCGAGAACCGCGTGCCGCCATCGCTGTATTCAGTCGTGGCGACGGCGGTGTCCAGATTGAGATCACGCCGGTAATTTTTAACGGAGGTTGAATCGGCAAAGGTGAGCATCAAGTCGCCGGCGGTTTCATACGGCATCTCGCTGGACGGGCGGGCGATTACTTTCGAGTTGATCAGTTTCCCGGCATCGGAATATTTCCCGTCGAAGACGAGCTGGCGGACTTGCGGAAGCGCTGCCTTGGCCTGCGGATTGACGGGATCGTAAGGGCCGCCACCCCAAAGCGTGTCCTCGTTCAACTGGATCCGCTCATTGCTGACATGTCCGAAAGCCATCGCGCCGATTCGTCCATTGCCGACCGGGAGCGCCTCTTCCCATTTAATGGCCGGTTGACGATACCACAGGCTCAAGGGCTCGTTCGGTGCTGATGTGTTTCCGGTTAACTGTGGTTCGGCTGCGAACAGTCCAACGGAACAACGAATGAGAATTAGGAAATAAACAAGTCGGCGAATGTAGTTACTCATAAATATCATGTCACGGCAATTCAACTTATGTTACTGGCGACGCGCAGAAGAACACGCCGAAACCGGCGGTGCGGGAACGACGGATGATCGTTACCGGGCACAGTTTCACAACCCCGCGCGGAAATCTCAATATGACGCTTATCATATATCGGCTATGCCGCGTCTGGTAAATTCATTGCATGACCCGATACGCCTAGGATGAGCAACCCAGGTTGATAGGACGCCTCGCCGTTCACAGTCACCCGGGTTATGGTCTTGCCGCCGTCAGCCGGTTCCGCAAGCAGGAGTTTGTTTGAGGAATCGAGAAACTGCACGGCGACGGTCGCTTTATCCACGGCAATTTTCAGTTTGCGCGTGGTGACCGTGATTTTCTCGCTGAAATCAGCAACTCGAAATGAAGTGGCCGGCCATGAGTGCTTCGTCACCGCGAAGTCTTGTCCCGCCGGCAGCGTCGCGGTTGGCGAATACATCACGCGCACAATGCTGTCGGAACAGACCGTCAGTTTCATTTTCCCCGGCGACATGGTAAGCGTCACACCATTGGCATCGGTCTGAACGGATTGGACGGGAATGGCAGCGGCGGACGCGGGCAATGCCGCCAGATTGGCGGCAATGAAGACAGCGGCGGCACACCACCTGGACTTGCTTGGAAAGCTTTTCAACAAGTTCATGTCACTTCACTGAAGCTCCGCGCAACTCAAATTCATCCATTTTCCATGGGCGCTGTCCACCGGAGGCTTGAAATTAAACAATGCTTTTCCCAGCGTAAAAGTTGATCAATTGTTCCGAACAGCAGCATCGCGCCGTTCTGACGATTTACTGGTTGAAGTCAATCGCAGTCTGCGGATCATTATCATAATTGTAAGGTCGAGTGAGATTGGCACTGCACGGATTCATTTCGTTCCGCAGGACGAACTCCGAGTGAAAGGCCACGAAGAGCCAGTTCAATCCAAGCCCGTGAGCGCCATTCTGTGGAGGGTTCAGGTCCGTGTCGAAAAGAGCATTGTTGGCGCTGGCGAAACAAACCTCCACGGCTTTCTGATCTGGATGCTTTACCTCGCTGATTTTATGTTGGCCGGTGTAGAATGAAGCATAATAGTAATAGGAACAGGAAAACGGCAGCGCGTTCGTGGCGAAACCCTCTTTCTGATATAACGCGTAATTGAAGCCAAGCTCGTGATCCGCGGGACAGCGATAGAAAGCCCGGTTGTTCGTGCTGATATACGGATTCTGCAATTTGAGAAGATCAACACACGGCATCGTGGGCCATCCGGTGGGCGTGTAGGGAAATGTATCGTTGTTATAATTAACACTATACATTGCCAGAACCAGCCCCACCTGCTTCAAATTGGAAGTGCAGGCGATCCGCAGGGCCTTGCTTTTCGCTTTGGACAATGCCGGGAGGGGCAACACCGCCAGAATGGCGATGATCGCAATCACCACCAGCAATTCAATCAAAGTAAAGGCACTGGAGCGTCCACGACGCGAACTATTTTTGGAATAAATGATTTGCATGGCTATTTCGGCCACTGTGACACGAAACAATCGCCTTTTAAGCTTCCGCGCAGAACTCGGCAATCTCCTCGGTCGCTGATCCTGCACGTCGGGTCACGTCATGAATTTACCCGACCGCGGCATATCCGACATATGATAAGTGTCATATTACGATTTCCGCGCGGGGTTGCGAAACCGTGCCCGGCAATGTTCGCCATAATGCGTGCTCCGGCAACGATCATTCGTCGTTCCCGAACCACCGGTTGGTTTCGCTGCATTTTTCGCGCATCGCCAGTAACAAGCGCGGACAACAAGATGCCAGCGACTCCGGCCACTAAGGTGAGGATTTGTTTGAATGCATGTCGAAGACGAGGAACTTGCATAAGCTAAATTTGCGTTCGGGCGTGCGTGCCCGCGGAAATGAAAAGAACCGGCTTGCATGGCCTTGTCACGCAAGCCGGTTCGTAACCTCAACCCACACCCACTTATGGATACGCTAACCTGTAGAACACGGTAGGTTTGTCAGGATCCCCCGTGATATTCGTGCTGCTGACACTGCCGTCGGTCAGATACACCCAGTTGGTGCCCAAAACCACGGACAGACTGTTAGTCTGTATATGCAACCACCCCCCTTGGCAGGCGGGCTAGGACAGTCATTTGGCGCAACAGATTTATGAGCAAGATTACCACAATTGCGGATCGTCATAAATATGACATGTTTCATATTGAGTTAAGTCCGGCCGGTAACTGTATAGTCGACGGCGATTAATCCGCCCTATTTTGTGCGGAAGTATTTGGTGGCCGCGTCGATTCGGCGGCGAACGTAAAGTTGCTGGAAGATGTTTGCCAAATGGTTGCGAACGATCCTGGCAACAATATTCGTCTTTTGCGTGATCTCTTTGTTTGAGAGTCCTTCCGCGAGCAGTTCAAGAGTCTCCGCTTCGCGAGCCCTCAACCCTTCCATGCCAGGCGCAACTGAAGGCGTGCGAAAAGACTGCACCACCATGCGCGGAATCTCGCTTGTCATCGGGCCGCCCGGGCGCACTTCCACAATGGCTTGGATGTGCCGGAGTGGTTGCGGAAGGCCATTGGGCAGCACGGCGCGCCGGAATATCTGCGCACTGACAACGGCTGGAGTTCATCCAAGTATTCGCGTTGGACTAGGCACTGGCCGTTTTTGAGAAACGCTTGTGGATGTTCGGAGATCATGGCATCGCCACAACGGATGGTGATCATGCCTGCGTCGGCGACGACCTGAACGGTTTTGCTGGCGTTCGCCATCTATCGGCCTGCCGGCAAAGACGTCCGATTCCGCAATAGCTGGGCAAAGCGCAGGGCGGTTGCATCATTGGGGTTGCGCTGAAGAACGTCCTCAAATTGTTTGAGGGCATCATCAAGTTTTTCCTGTTCGTATAAGGCGACGCCCAAGTCAATGCGCGCATCAATCAAATTGGGATCAAGCCGCAGGGCTTGGCGAAACTCCTGCTCGGCCAGGGCGGGCTGCCCAAGACGGCCCAGTTCAAAACCCAGTTGCATGTGTGGTTGAGCCTGAGTGGGCTCCAGTTTAACGGCCGCCTGATATTGTCGCGCGGCTTCGTCATGCCGGCCGAACGCTACCAGCGCTTGTCCGGCTTCCATCCGCAAGCCGGGATCCGACGGGCTAAGCTCAATCGCGGCGGCATAATTGGTGACGGCCAGTCCAAACCAGCGGCGGCTGAAGCAAAAGCGCGCCAGCGCGGTCATGTCGTCCGCCTGGTTGACGCGATTGGTCAACGCCGTGTTGTAGCATTGTTCCGCGTCGTTGGTGCGCCCCATTTCTTCATAGACTTGGCCAAGCTTCAGCCAGGCCGTGCCATAATCCGGTTTCAGGGCGAGAACACGTTTGAACTCGACGAGAGCCTCGTCGCGGCGGCCAAGTTTCTCCAGGCACGAAGCGAGGTTGAGCCTGCCCCAAACGGCTCCCGGATTGAGCGCAAACACCCGCTTAAAGGCTGCGGCTGCATCCTCGTATTTCTCTTCCTGCGCCAGCAGAGTGCCGTAAAGCAGCCAGCACTCGCCACTGCTGGGTGCCTGGTCAAGCGAATGTTGAGCCGCGGCAACCGCCCCGGCAGAATCTCCCTCCCTTGCCTTGATTTC
>PLZL01000089.1:12634-18749 GCA_003152145.1 Limisphaerales bacterium | reverse complement strand
ATTGTTGGTGGTCATTGCCATCATCAGCATACTTGCCGCCTTGTTGCTCCCCGTGTTGGGCCGGGCCAAAGACAAGGTGCGCGATGCCAATTGCAAATCCAATCTCAAACAGTGGGGCATCGCCTGGACACTCTATGCGGATGCCAATAACGGTTCGTTCAGTTCGGGAATGGGTCCCGTCACACACCGCGGCGAATGGGCGCTGGCGCTTTCAAACGCCTACTCGAAAATACCCGACCTGCTCCTTTGCCCCAGCGCAACCGGCCCGACCCCGGACCCCGACATCGGTTATGGCGGGCCGAAGGAAGCCTTCGAATTTTATGGCATGTCCGATCCGACCCAGCCGGATAAAAATCTCACCGGCAGTTATGGCATCAACGCCTGGGTCTACAATCCGCCGCCGGACGTGACCGATATTGAGGGGCGTCCGACAGACTGGAATTGGCGGAAGTTTGATGTTCCCCAGCCCTCGAACACGCCGCTGTTTCTGGATGCGATGTGGCGAGGCGGCGGACCGCGTTCCACGGACACGCCGCCGGAATACAACGGCGAATGGGCGGGCTACGACGCCGAGTTCCATCATTTCGCAATTGAGCGTCATGCCAAAGGAGTGAACGTGCTGTTCTTTGACTGCTCGGTTCGCTATACGCGGGCAAAGGATTTGTGGGGTCTGCCCTGGCACAAGGAATATGACGTCAACGCCGCAACAAACATCGTATTTCCGGATTGGATGAACTGATTGGTTGACGCACTTCTTCAATGCCTGACAATTCCTTCAAAAAATTTGTGCTGACCAGTTGGGCGTTGCCCGATGCGCGCCAAGAAGAGCGAGTAATGCTTGTCATCAATTGATTTGACTTGCGGCCAGCCGGTGGCATTGTGTGGCTAAATGCCTATGAAATTTTCAACCATAAAGATCAAACTCGCAATCGTCCTCGGCATCGCGGCGCTTTTGCTGTCGGGCCAGGGCGGGTTCGCCGACGACGCGACGACGGAACTCCACGCGTTGGTCACGAAAATCAACGCGGAAATTTCCGCGGGCAAAAGAACCGAAGGTGATCTGGCCGACAACCTGAAGCAATTCGATGTCCTGCTTGCCGAACACAAGGGCGAAAAGACCGATGCCGTGGCGCGGATTTTATACATGAAAGCCACGTTGTATGGCGAAGTCCTGAACAACGACGCCAAAGCCCAGGAACTGTTGAAACAACTCAAGACTGATTTCAAAGACACTCAATTTGCCGCCAATATGGAAAAGCAGGAAGCGGCGGCGGCGGCGGCAAAAAAAATACAGGATTCACTGGTTGTNNTGGTGCGGGCCTTGCCGCATCGAACTGCCCAATGTCATTGCCGCGTATCAGAAATATCATGCGAAGGGTTTCGACATCGTTGGTGTGAGCCTCGATGAGGACAAAGCACCGTTGCTGAGTTACATCAAGGATCAAAACATGACGTGGCCGCAATTCTTTGACGGACAGGGTTGGAGCAATAAACTGGCCGTCAAATACGGCATCCAAAGCATTCCCGCCACGTTCTTGCTGAATGGCGAAGGCAAAATCATCGGCAAAGAACTGCGAGGCGATGCCTTGGACAAGGCCGTTGCCAGTGCGCTGGCAGACAAATAGCGGCGCAATCCGGTCAAGGGAGTATTCCAAACGACTCGTTCAAAGGATTTGTGCCCGACCTGTTGGGTGCGCTGTCGGAATTGTGTCATCCATTCGAGCGCCCGGCAATTTTGCGCTGGATAAAAACAATGCGCACGGCAAGCTTTTGAGCATCATGAACATTTTCAACCGACGGAAATTCCTCGCGCGACTGGCCACGTCGAGCGCCGTGCTGGCGGCAACGCCGTGGTTGAGCAGCATCGGTTACGCGCAAACGCGCAGCCCGGCGCGAGCGGTCATCAATCAGGGCCGTTATCGTTCGGACCTTGACCGCCGGTTGTTCGGCTCGTTTCTGGAACACCTTGGCCGCGCTGTCTACACCGGCGTTTATGAGCCGGGTTCAAAGTTCGCTGACGAAAAAGGATTCCGCAAAGACGTTATCGCACAAATCAAGGAGCTTGGCGTTCCGATCATGCGCTATCCGGGCGGCAATTTCGTCTCCGGCTACAACTGGCTCGATGGCGTCGGGCCGAAGGACAAACGGCCAACCGTGCTGGAACGCGCCTGGAATTCCATCGAGACGAATCAATTCGGCACGAACGAATTCATCGAGTGGTGCAAACTCGTCGGCACCGAGCCGCTGCTGGGCTTCAATCTCGGCACCGGCACGGCGGAAATGGCCGTGGCCTACGTGGAGTATTGCAATTTCGAAAAAGGCACCAAGTGGAGCGAGTTGCGCCGGTCGCACGGTTACGAGCAGCCGCACAACGTGAAGTATTGGTGCATGGGCAACGAAATGGACGGCCCGTGGCAGATGGGGCACATGACCGCACGCGAATACGGACGCAAGGCGCGCGACGCCGCGCGGCAGATCCGCGTGGTGGATCCCGGCACGAAACTGATCGCCTGCGGATCGAGCAACACGATTCTCGACACCTACCTGGTCTGGGACCGGGAAGTTCTCGAGGAATGCTACGACCAGGTGGACGGAATTTCCCTGCACAATTACTACGGCAACACGCCGGCNNTGGCTCTCGTTCGATGAGTGGAACGTCTGGTATCGCGCGCGCGATGCGAAAGCCCGGGACGGACAAAGGACGATTGCGCCGCATTTGCTGGAAGAAGTTTACAACCTTGAAGATGCGTTGCTGGTCGGCGGATTTCTGAACACGCTGCTGCGGGAATCCGCGCGCGTGCGGATCGGTTGCCTTGCCCAGATCGTCAATGTCATCGCGCCGCTGGTCACCAACGAGACCTCCGTGTTGCGCCAGAGCATTTATTATCCCTACGCGTGGGCGCTCAAATATGCGCACGGGAGGGTGCTCGATCTTCAGGTTGAATCTGAGACTTATCCCATCAAGGCAGCGGGTCTGCGTGCGGATTTCGCCCGCGACGATCTGGTCCCCTTCCTGGATATCGTGGCCACCATCAATCCGCAGAACGGGGAAGTTTGCGTCCTCATGCTCAATCGAGATCTGGAGTCCGAGCGGGAACTGGCCCTCGACTGGCGCGACCCGATGCCCACTCGCGTGCTAGCCTGCGAAACATTGACGGGATCAGATCTCAAGGCGTTCAACACATTCGAACAGCCGGCGATGGTGAAGCCGCAGCCACTCGACGCGCCGAAAGTAGATGCGAAAATGACGTTCAAGCTGCCGCCCCGCTCTTACACCGTTGCCCACATCGCAACTGCGTAGCGAAGTGCGGCGCGGAAGATTTTTGTATTCATGCCTGATGACTCGTTCAAGGAATTTGTGCTCGACCAGTTGAGCGCGTTACCGGAGTTGAGCGCCGCTTAAACGGAGCGCGGCTGTCCCAGCCGCAGCACGCCACCAGACAGACCAGCATCAAAATCATTCCAGCCGTTTTTCGTTCTTCCTCCCGCTGCGCGTGAGACAAGCGCGCTCCGTCAAAGACACAAGTTGCCGTTTTGGTCACGGAAACGGGCGCTGCTCCACGGCCATTCCTGCGGTTCACACACGAGCGATGCCTTCACCGGATTGTTTTCGATGTAGCGCCGGGTTTTCAATTCGTGCGCGGCATCGCGCATATAGGTGTCCCAATAATCATCGGCCCAGAACCTGCCGTGCCGCTGGAGCAGCTTGTGGGCCTCGTGCGCGGTGAACTTTTTCCAGTTCTCAACTGTCCGTGACATCGGCACGCCGCGAACGGTGAACAGAACATGAAGGTGATTGGGCATGAGAACCCATGCGAGCAATTCGTAATCGCTATCGTGGCGAAAAAGCAAAGCCTTCTCGACCAGCCCGGCGATGTCCGGCTGGCGCAATTGACATTCGCCCCGGCCACGGTCCAAATAATTCTCAAGCTGCAAGCGGCGTTCGCGGTCGTCTTCAACCTGAAGCATCGCTTCCCATTCGGAACGCAATGACGCTGGAAAAGAATCGGCAAGGTGAAAGGTCACGAACTGTGTGAGGCCGGGTTCGTCGCGGTGCGGCAGGTAACCGCGCTCGTTCCAGCCGTGAAAACCGAGCATGGCATTTTCGCGTTTCAGAGGCGATGACCTGCGTTTGCCGGAGACAAGTTCGCGCACGCCAGGATTGTGCGGCGGACTGGAGCGGTGCGGTTTTGGTGTTTCAGGCATCGCGGAAATTCAAGCAGAAATTTCACGGGCTGCAACAATGGAGCGCGTCGCCTTGCAAACCGTCGCTCATTTTTTCTCCGGACGCCCCAATTGCAATCGTTCCTGCTGCGGCTGGGACAGCCGCGCTCCGAGACTTGCGCTTTGCACCTCCGCGACTTTGCGTCTAATCTCTTTCTCATGCCTGACGACTCGTTCAAAGAATTTGTGCTCGACCAATTGGGCGCGCTGCCGGAGTTGCATGCGCGGGCGATGTTCGGCGCGCATGGACTTTATTCCGGCGAGAAATTCTTCGGAATTCTGGACGAGGGACGGCTGTTCTTCAAAACGGACGCGCAGTCGCAGGCGGATTACACGGCGCGCGGCATGGGGCCGTTCACCTACGAGTCCAAGGGCAAGATGACGACGATGTCGTATCACGAAGTGCCGCCGGACGTGCTGGAACAACCACAGGAACTGGTCGAGTGGGCGCGCAAGGCCATCGGCGTCGCCGCCAACTCCAAGAAACCGGCCAGGCGGGCGAAGCAGGGTTGAGCGCGTTGCCGAACACTTTGCAGTATGTCCGTGAACGACAAAACACCCGGTCCAGTTTCATCATCCAGGCGGCGCGTGCGCCGGTTGCGGATGATTGGTTTCATCGTGCTGGTGTTGGGCATTGGCGGCGCGGGTATTCTTTATTGGCTGCGAACCCGTTCTCCCGATTTCTCGGATGACCTTTCCATGGTGGGATATAATCGCGCCGAAACCCGGCAGATGGGACAGCTTTACGGCAAATCGGGTCTGTTGATCGAGGAATGGTCTGAAGACCTGAAGCAGCCCGGCACGCAGGCCACGATCATCGTGGTGGTTTCAACGCTCATCACGGCCGGCTGTTTTTATTTCGCCCGATTGCTGGACGATGACGACGAAACCGGCTGATGGAATTGGTTGCCATGCCTGACGATCCGTTCGAGGAATTTGTGCTCGACCAGTTGAGCCCACGGGGATGTTCGGCGCGCACGGTTTCTATTCCGCTGGGCGGTTCTTCGCGATTCTGGACCAGGGACGGCTGTTCGTCAAAACGGACGCGCAGTCACAAGCGGGCTACACGGCGCACGGCATGGGGCCGTTCGCTTGCGAGTCGAAGGGGAAAGTGATGACGATGGCGTATCATGAAGTGCCGACGGATGTGCTGGAGAACGCCCCGGAACTGGTCGAGTGGGCGCAGCGGGCAATGCAAGTGGCGGCAAAGGTGAAAAGAACGGCGAAACGGAACAAGACGGCTTAACCCACTTTATTGCCGCAGTCCGGGCAGAACTTTGCGCCGGGCGAAATTTCGGCGGAACATTTCGGACATTTGGACATGACGGAAAGTTTTTCGCCGCATTCGGGACAGAATTTCGCGCCGTGCGTTTCCGCGCCGCATTTGGGGCAGACGAGTTGCCGCTCGCGTTTCACGTCGAACTTTTCCGCGCGGCTTTCACCTTCGAGTTCGGCGCGTTCGCGGGCCTTTTTCACTTCGCCCTCGGCACGGGCGGCGTCAATTTCCACCTCGGCATTGGGCGCGCAGTTGCGGCAAAGGCCCTTGACCGCGTTCCAGCAGGCGTCGCAGGCGTAGTTCATGCAGCGGGCGCAGCGATGGAAATGCTTTTTGGCCTGTTCGATGGCGCCGGCGAACGCCTCATCGTGCGCCTTGCCGTAACCGGCCTGGGCGAGCCCCTCGGCGGCGGAACTGGCCTCGCCCAGCACGCCCCCGAACATGCCGGCGGCGCGGCCGAGCCAGCTCGAAGCCTGGCCGCCGCGGAACGGGACGAATTCCGAACGCCAGGCGTCGTTGCAGCGCTCGCAATAAAACTCAAACTGGAAACCGGCGTTGGCCCCCGTGTGAACGGAGTGGTCCGAGAAATTTTTGCTGAATTTGATTTCGCTCATA
>PLZL01000089.1:0-12606 GCA_003152145.1 Limisphaerales bacterium | reverse complement strand
CAAAACCGCATCGTCAAGGTCCAGAAACGCAACCGCGCGCTCGTGCGGTTTGACGCCGGCCGCATCGTCAAGGCCATGGCGCACGCGGCGGCGTCCATCGGCGGCTTTCAGCAGGACTTTCTGCCGGGCGTGAATGACAAGATTTTCAGCGCGCACGGTTCGGACGAGGGCATCGCCGCGTTTCTGGCGGACGCGGCCATCGTCTGCCTCAACTCCGACCCGCATCATCTGATTTCAAATTTTCCGCCGACGATTGAAACGATCCAGGACGAAGTGCTGCACGCGCTGCGCAGTTACGGATTTCAGAAAACCGCCGACGCCTATGAATGTTACCGCTGGGGACGGCATTGGCTGCGCGAGGGCGCGATTACAAAAGAGCAATTCGTGGGCAACGGTTTTCCGCGCGAGCGCATGGCGCAAATCCTCGAATGGAACCGCAAGCATGGTGTGGACACGGTAACGGGCTTGAACGAGGCGATTCGCAGCGGGCGAATCAAGGACGTGATTGGCGCGTCGCTGGAAATTTACGAACGCTCGCTGGATGAAGCGGCGCAAAAGGTGGTGACGCGCCTGAATGCGGGCGGCAAACTGCGAATGATGTGGGTGAGCGGGCCGAGTTCGTCCGGCAAGACGACGACGACGGTGAAGTTGACGGAACGGCTCAAGAAACACGGCCTGCGGTTTTTGATGCTGAACCTCGACGATTATTTCTGGTCCGCGATGGAGCACCCGACGGACTGGCTCAACGACCGGAATTACGAGACGCCGGAAGCGCTGGATATCCAGTTGTTGAACGAACACCTGCGCGCGCTGCTGGACGGCAAGACGATTGAAAAGCCGATTTACAGTTTCAAGGAAGGCCGGCGCGTTGGAACGAAGCCGGTCAAACTGGAGTCGGGCCAGATTTTGCTGCTCGACTGCCTGCACGGGTTTTATCCGCCCATCACGGAAGGGATTGACGCTGCCGCGCAGTTCCGAATCTACATCGAGGCGACGAACGTGATTTACGAGGGCGACGGCAGCACGAAGCGGCTGACGCAATTCACCGACGCGCGGCTCATCCGGCGCATGTTGCGCGACGTGAAATATCGCAACCACAGCGCGCTCGGCACGATTTTGCACTGGCACTACGTCCGCTACGGCGAATTGTTCAGCATCATCCCGCTGATGGGGCTGGCCGACCACGTCATCAACGGCGGATTTCCGTTTGACCTGCCCGTTCTGAAACCGTTCTTCATCGGCGACGGCGGGCTGCTGCCCAAGCCGGAGGAATTCGCGCCCTACGCGGGTTTTCTCGACGCGCGCATCCGCTACGACCGCGTGAAGGCGCTGCTCGAATCGGTGGATGGCTTCACGGAGAAACAGGTTTCAGATTGCAAATTCATCCCCGGCGACGCGGTCATCCGCGAATTCATCGGCGGCAGCACGATTAAAATTCCGCACAACGAGTAAATTGGATTAGACTGGGACTGACCCCTTTACAATTACGACCTGCGTTTATTCTTTTTGGCCTTTGGATTCCGCTGGTTTTGAACCCATTTAGAATTTTCGACCGTGAAAGGTATGATTAGGCGTGTTGGAGATTTTAGATGCGCTACCAAAACGTCATGAACTATTTTTGTTTTTTCCGCAAAAGCTTTCTCCTCGACTGTTTCCGCCTTTACCCCGCTTGCGCGAGCAAAGGCATTAATCGCGCTTAATGCACTTCGCAATGCCTTGATGCATATCAATTTTTTTACGTCCAAGTCTTCGTCCCGCACATCAGGCAACGGCATAACCGCAAACTCACCGCTTGCTGTAGCGGTTGCCCCAGCGTCGTGGGATGCTTGCCGCAAGGTTGGGTGCTTAACCTGGCACAACCACACGTATTGAACGTAAAGTGCCTTCCATGCATTCTCATCGGAGTTGCTTTTACCGTCTTCGGAGCGCATGGCATGTTGACACATTTCCGTTACGCTCCAAGGCAGCTCTCCTGATTTGTCCAGTTTGAGCTTGATGGCTCTCTGTTCATTCTCGCTGATATACTGAATTGCTAATGCGTTTTCGAACAAAGATGCTGTGATTGATGCCCCCTGTGACGTATAGCCCTGACATAGCATCAACCATACACTGCGCAAGTCATTCAACATGCGCTTAAGGAATAGGGCTGCGATTCGGAGACGTTCTGTGCCTTGATTTGTGCGCCCCAAAAAAGTCACGTCAATTCCCGCATCCACACATGCAGCAAAGGCAGGAGCGAACACCATTAATTCTCGCTCCAATTTTTCTTTTGCATAATACTCGCCATCAGCCATTGCTTGCCAGTGACCGTGGAAGCTCTGCGTGTTGGGTGTTGCGGACTGATGACACTTGTTCATTAAATTAGTCGCCACCTTACATGCGTTTTCCGATTCTGCTATTAGGGTGTTTAGTTCCGTATCCTTTGCCGCTACACTGACAACGTAGTTAAGCAAAAGCGTTCCCAGAAAGAATATCGTCGTAAATTGCTCATGAAAGAAGCCGCCTGAGTCGGGTTTTAGCGTTCGCAGATGGCAGATTGCACCTTCGCAGGACCCGCTTAGAGCCATTGATGCTGTTGGGTAATACGACGAAACACACAAACGCAAAAAATCCAGCGGCACATTTGTCTTTTCGCTAATTTCCAGCATCTTCCTTTCTAGGCCATCGCTATCGTAGCACTCGGTAAAACGCAATTTCAGAGAGGCTTTGATCAACTCCTCTGCGGTTAGAAGTTTTGGCGGTTCCGTCTTAACTGCACCCTTATCAAAATGATTATCCACCTCCACCTTCTCTGACGTAACAACAAGATGGAAGATGTGAATGGCCCTTTCGATAAGCAATCGCATCAGAACGTGCGATTCATTTAGAAGGCAATCTCGCCTTAAGAGCGATACTGCATGTGAAGTCGTTTCCAAACCAAGTAAGAGAGGCAGCACCTTTTCCAGCTTAGAGTCTTTGCTATGGCTCAGTTCGCTGATTATGTTCCGCTGGACAACAAAGGCATTCTCCATTTGCAAACAGAACCACTGCGACCCAAAGCAATGAAGTTTATCCAAGTTCAATGTAGCCGAACTCATGGTTGGGCGGATTTTGCCAATAAATCGGCAAATACAACAGTCTAAAATCTGGCCAGCCTGATGGTAATATGAACCCAGGCCTCAAACGCTTCGTGGAATTGAGCCTGCCGGACAAATCCGGCGCACTCCTGATTTCAGGTGCGCGCCAATCACTTCAACATCTCATCCAGCGTCGGATTCATCGCGTCCGCCCAAATCTGGTAGCCGTGTGCGTTGGGATGCAGCAAATCCGGCATGATGCTCCTGGGCAAAGTCCCGTCGGCTTCAAGAAATTTCGGGTCAATGTCGAGATATCGCACCATCTTGCCGTCGTCAAGTTTGGCAATAACGGTGTTGACCAAAGCGACCTGGGTGCGTTGCGGATCGTCCAGCGTGCCGCGCGGGAAAATGGCCAGCAGCAGAATCTTGCTGTCCGGCAATCTGGCTCGCAAATCTCCGACCACCGCCTGCACACCTTCGATGGTTTCGGGAACCGTGTTGCGGGGTGTTTTGTTGTCGCGTTCCTTGCCGGTGTTGTTCGTGCCAATCATCAGCACGACGACCTTGGGATGAATGCCGTCGAGTTCCCCGTTGTCCATGCGCCAGAGGACGTGCTGGGTGCGGTCGCCGCTGATGCCGAAATTGGCGGCGTGGCGCGGCGCGTAATACTGGTTCCACACGTTCGAGCCGCGATTGCGCCAGAAATCCGTGATGGAATCGCCCATGAACAAAATGTCAATGCCGCCCTGTTTCGCGTCCGCCACAAAACCTTCGTGGCGCTTGACCCAATTCGGATCGCGCGGCTCGGGATTGGTAGCCGTGTTTTGGACGACCACATTCGTGCTGGCGACGGGGGCGTTGCTCTGCGCAAAAAGATTGGCGGCGCACAGGAACGCGACGAGGAAGAAGATCGGGAGACGGATGGTTTTCATGTTGTCACCGTGGATAAATCAATATTTGTCGGCCAGCAGGATTTCCGTTCCGGCGAGCATGACGGGACCGCGGCCGTGCGGGTCGTCAACGGGTTGCTTGCGCTTGATGTAGAAGTCCAAACTCTCGCCGATGCCGGTTCCCTCACAGGTGCCGTTGACGACGCCGTCGGGCGTTACATTCTTGCTGATGCCGGCGAACGCCTGGCGCGCGACAGCCATGTTGAATGGATCAATCCAGCCGCGATTCACCGCACGCGCGATGCCGTAGGCGAACATCGCCGTGCAGGACGTTTCCTCCCACAACTCCGGCTTGTCCAAAACCTGGCGCCACATGCCGTCGGGTGCCTGGACTTTTTTGAGACCGTCAATTTGTTTGCGCAAAATTTCGAGAAGCTGCGGGCACAGCGGGTCGTTCTCCGGCATTGCCGACAGGGTTTCAACCAGCGTCACCGTCACCCAGCCGTTGCCGCGACCCCATTTGAACGGCGCGTGCATTTTGTTCGTTTCAAAATAGCCATGGAACCAAAGTCCGTCCGAATCCTGTTCGAGCGCGGCCTGATGAATGATTTGGTTTGCGGCGTCATCAATGAATTTTTGGTCGTGCTTGTAAATGCCCCAGCGAACGAGAAAAACACCGCCCATGTAAAGGTCATCCGGCCAGACGGTGCCGCCCATGCTTTTGGAACGCCAAAGCGTGCCGTCGGGCAAACGATCCTGCTTGTTGACAACCCAATCGGCAATGCGCGCAGCGACGGCTTTGTCGGCGGATGCAACCGGTTCGGGATGGCGCATCAAGTCCGTCGCGCCTTTTCGCGCTGCAAAAATTGGATTTGATTTTCCCGTCGCATTGCCCGCGCGATGGCGCAACATGCCTTCGAGAAATTGATTTCCCATCGCGCCGCAACTGTCGAGACTTCCCAAGCCAGTCAGTCCTTTGATTTTTGTGCCGCGCGCAAAAGTGTTGCCATCCTTGCCGAACTGTTTTTCCAGACCGTCGAGCCAGCCATAATAACGCGCGCAAATCAAGTTGTGTTCGACGACAAACTGGCCGACGTCCTTGTCGCCGGTGGCGTCGGTGGAACGTTCCATGCCATAAAGCGCCACGCCGTGCGGGTAACTCCACGCGATGCCTTCCGGCTCCCTGGCCGCCGTGGCTGCGTCGAGATTTGTAACCGCCGGATAATCGCCGTCCGCCAGCGGGACGATTTGATGCCTGGCCACGCGCGCCACCACGTCGCGGATTTTTGCGTCGGTAATGCCGACTGAATCCGGCGGCACAATCACCGGCGCAAGGGACGCATTGGTTTTGTCCCACTCGTTAGTCGCGCAGCCGCTGCTCAAAACGAGCAGTAGCGGCAGGGCAGCGAGCAAAAGTTTGGACGGGATGGTCTGGAACAGGGCGGCAGGTTGTTTCATAGGTGATAGTTGACGGATTTTTTTCAAATATGTTTCAACGGATTACTGTCCGGCGGAAACGCTGACTTCAATCGGCGACTGCACGCCTTGCGCGAATTCATCCACGTATTTTTTCCAATCGTCCGCCGTGCTGATTTTTCCCGCCTTGTCCCACGCGAAACCGGCCCAGTAGTTGATGGAATTGCTCGGGCTGGCGTTCAAGAGCAGCAGGTTGTTTGATTTGTCCTCGGCTTGTTTTACAAAACTTTTCGGATCCACAATCGCCGCAATGCCCTGCATGCCGAGATTCTTTTCCATCGGCTCCCAAATTGCCAGCGCACCGCGAGTGGCGTTGAAGTCGGCTTGATCGCCCCTGACCTTCTTGAGGCCTACCGCGGCTGTCAGCGATTCGCCGGAACCGGCCGGCTTGAACGTGACCTGGTAATGATCCATCTGGCTGCCGGCATCGAGCGAGACGCGTATGGTTTCCAAAACTTGCCTTCCATTCACGTCAAACGGCGGGTAATCCAGTTCAAACATCACGCGAATGGGGCCATTGGCCAGCACGCGCGAGTCCGTGAAATTTTTCGAGACCCAGAGCTTGTCCGTCGCCCAAAGGCCGTTGCCGCCGTCGCCGCGTGTCGCGCCAGCGGAATAATCATCGCAGCCCTCGCCCGTGTCCGAATGGTAATTATCCACCATATACCATTCATCAATCACCATGCGCGGCGTGCGCTTCGACCAGATGTCAATCGCGCTGCTCGTCAGCGGCTCGCCCTGCCACGTCTCCAGCGCCTTGCCGTAGGTGCGATGCGCGATCAAATTGTTCTCCCACGCGAAATCATCGAAGCGCTCGCGCACGAAACGGCCATACGCGTTGAAATCCTCTTTTTGGTATTCGATTTTTTTGCCGACGCTGACAGTGAAAGTTTTTGTTTCGCCGGGCGCGAAGTCGGATTGGAAAATCACCACGTCCGGTTTGTGGAACGCATCGAAGTCCGTGTCCACCGCCTGGCACAGCATTTCCATCATGGGGGCTTTGACGCCCGCAGCACCCATGATGTGAATTTTGGTCAGGTCGGCGCCCAGCGGCGCGAGGTCCTTGGCCGACAATTCGATGGTCTGGCTGTATCGGGCGATGGGCAGCTTGTTCACGGCCTTGACGGTCAACTGGTCGGCAGCCATCAAGCCCAGCGACGGCAGAACAGCGAGCAATGCGGGAATTAGAATTTTTTTCATGAAATATATCGTTGGACGGCGACAAGGTTTAAATGTTCATTGCCAAAGGTCAAGCTTGCGGTGGTGGTTTTGACACTGCCGCGACGACGCAGTAGGACAGGCGTCGCGCCTGTCTCTGACTTTTTAATCTTTTGCTTCCGATGACAATTGGCATCCATGATGGCACACCGGACGGTTGAATGTTTTTTTGAAGCTGGAGACAGGCGCGACGCCTGTCCTACAATTATTGTTCCGGCAAAAAAATAATCTGTTCGCTTTTCACAGCGGCGTAAATGTATCAGTAAATGATGACCGATGACCTGACGTTGCTGCGGGAATATGCCGGGCGCTATTCCGAGGAGGCCTTCGCCGCGCTCGTGTCCCGCCACGTCAATCTGGTCTATTCCGTCGCCCTGCGCCAGGTCCGCGATCCGCATCTGGCGGAGGAAATCACACAGGCGGTTTTCATCATTCTGGCGCGCAAGGCGAAATCGCTCGGGCCAAAGACCATTTTGTCCGGCTGGCTGTGCCGCACGGCGCGGTATATTTCCGCCAACGCATTGACCATGCAACACCGCCGCCAGCGACGTGAACAGGAGGCTTATATGCAATCCAGCTTGAACGAACCCGAGTCGGATGCCTGGGGACAAATCGCGCCGTTGCTGGACGGCGCGCTGGCCCGGCTTGGAGAAAAGGACCACGACGCCCTCGTGCTCCGGTTTTTTGAAAACAAAAGTCTTTGCGAAGTCGGCGCGGCAATCGGTGCGAGCGAAGACACGGCGCGGATGCGGGTCAACCGCGCGTTGGAAAAGCTGCGGAAGTTTTTCACGAAACACGGCGTGGATTCAACGGCAGCGACCATTGGCGAAACCATTTCCGCCAATTTCGTTCAAGCCGCGCCCGTGACGCTGGCCAAGACCGTGACCGCCGTGGCGATGGCCAAAGGTGCGACGGCCAGCGGTTCGACCTTAACCCTCATCAAAGGAGCATTGAAAATTATGGNNTGGCATGGACAAAAGCGAAAACGGTGATCATTGTTGGAACCACGGCAATCTCCCTGACATTAGGCGCCGGTTACTTCAGTTTCTTCTACCAAGCTCATCCAAAGCAGCCGGGAAAACTGAAATTACCGGTTGGCAATGTTGCGCCGAAGATTTCCAAAGGTTCCGGCTATGCGGTCGTTTTGGCATCAGACGGCAGTCTCTGGAGTTGGGGTGAAGAACCAAACGGCTCGCCGGTTTTGGGGTTAGCAAACATTAAAAACACGGTTTCCCTACGCCGTATTGGAAATGAAACCGATTGGAAAGATGTCGCCTCCTCGGAATATCATAGTCTGGCCATCAAGTCGGACGGCACACTTTGGGCGTGGGGCGGAAATTTTAGCTATCAATTGGGTGACGGCACGAAAGTGAACCGAACTACATCGGTGCCATCGGTTACAGGAAATGATTGGAAACAAGCCGCTGTTGGTGGTCAGAGTAGTTTCGCCCTAAAAGATGACGGAACCTTGTGGGCTTGGGGCGGTGCATATTTGGGAACCGGCGACGATAAAGGCAGAACCAACGCAGTGCAGATTGGCACTTCAGCTAAGTGGGTAAAAATCTGGGCTAGTGACATTCAAACGGTCGGCCTGCAATCCGATGGCACTCTTTGGTTTTGGGGATCGCCTGACGGCAATGGCAGAGGCACAAACAATTTCCTCGTTCCGACACGCATTTCACCAGATACAAATTGGACGGATGTCTGCTTTGGTTATTTTACCGTTTTTGCCATCAAATCGGATGGAACGCTCTGGAGTTGGGGAAATGAGGCGAATTTTTATACCGGTGCGAGTGATGCCAGTATGAATGCGACGCCGATGCAAGTCAGGACGGAAAGCGATTGGCAATCTTGCGCCTTTTCTTCATCAGAAGGTTTTTATCAGCTTCTGAGGAAAAAGGACGGTTCGCTCTGGGCACTGGACGCTTCCGATCATCGCACTGTTAAACCGGATTCTAAATACCAGCCGGTAAAGCTTCGGAAAATTGACCTGCATAAGGACATTGTCGCCCTAGCCGCCGGAGGAGATAACATCGGCGTGGTTCTGACGCGCGATGGCGAAGTCTGGACTTGGGGAAATGTCATCGGAGAGCACTCCCCGAATGCCTTCTGGGGGCCAAATCACAATTACACCCATCCAAAATACAAAGTCATGGAGAAACCGTGGCAACTTTCGATTGTTGATTCCACCGATTCAACGACAAAATGAACGCTGGCCATCAGCTGATTAACCAAGTCACGTGCTCGCGCTGGTGTAACGGCGCAGCGATTTCCGCCAGAACCATTCCGAAATCGCCGCCCACACCACGCCCAGCCCGATCAACACCAGCCACATCTTCGGTGAAGTGATTTTGTCGGCCAGCACGCGCACGGGCACGTTGCTCACCAGCAGCACCGGCAGCGCGAACGTGAACACCACCTTGAACGTCCCCTTGAACGCCTCGTCCGGCATCCGCGCGATGTTGAACAGATTGTAGTAGCCATAAACAATCCCCTGCGCGCGCACCGTCCAAAAGCTGATCGAGGCGAGCATGAACATCAGCGAGTAATGCACCAGCAACCCCGCCACGCACAGCGCCGCGAAGCCGGCGAATTGCAGCGCCGTCGGGTGCAGCCCCAGCTTGTGNNGCCGCAAACGCCATCACGCACGCGGCGAACGCGGCGTTGGCGAACGACGGGATGTCCACCACCCGCATGGAGACAATGAAGCGCGTGTTGACCGGCAGCAACATCAGGAAATCCATCTTGCCCGTGCGGACCAGCTCGGACAGGTTTGTGCAGTTGACGAGGAAGAACGCCTGGTAAATTTCCTGGATGAAATTGCTCGTGCCCGTCAGCAGCACCACCTGCCACACCGTCCACGTGCCGACGGTGGTGGTCTGGGAAAAAATGACGCCGACAAACGCCAGTTGCAGGCCGAACCAGCACAGTTCAACGAGAATCCAGAGCAGGAAATTGCCCTTGAACGACATCTCCCGCGTGACGGAAGTCCGCCACAGCGCGCCGTAAATCGTGAAATAACGTCTTAAATTCATTCGTTCCGCGCAAAGATTAACCATTCAGGAACGTGAATCCAGCCGTGAATTGGCGCAGCCGTGCAGCACAGGCAGCGCGCATGTTTACAAAATCAGGAAAGATTGAGACTGGCGCGACGCCTTTCCTACGCCAAAGTTGCCTCCTCGACACCCGCGTCATTGATTGCGGCGACAATTCGGAACCGCTCGCCAAAATCATCATCCCGCTCACCGCCCGTAAATTCCAGATGAGGAGATTTTGGGGAAGTTGGAATGATAAGCTAAAAGTGTTCTTGCAATAATTTTTCGGCATGCTATTGTTGTCCTTGCCAGCCTTGCCTAACATTTCTGGCGTCCTGACAAGGCTTTTGAGCAAGTTCAGTTTGGTCAACGCAATGATCAACCGCAGAGGCGGGATCGCTTGAACCAAGAAGCAAATGAAAGTTCAAATCACAAAAACCCTCGTCCGCTTGCTGGCCGCGAGCGCCGTGCTTTTGGGCGCGAACTTCGCCCTGGCCCAAGCCACCCCGCCCGACATTGAATGGGACAAATCCTTCAGCGGAACCGGCAATGATTATCTTAACAGCCTGCAACAAACGAGCGATGGCGGCTATATTCTCGGCGGGTATTCCAATTCCGGAATGTCGGACACCAAGACCGACGACAGTTTTAGTTTTTCGGATTATTGGGTGGTGAAACTGGATGCCAATGGTGCCGAACAATGGGATAGAACCTTCGGCGGCTATGATTATGATATTCTTCAAAGTCTGCAACAGACTAGCGACGGCGGCTACATTCTCGGCGGGTATTCCCTCTCCGGCGCCTCCGGTAACAAGACGAACAATGCCAATTTTGGGGCTGCGGATTATTGGGTGGTGAAACTGGATGCCGACGGGAACAGGCAATGGGACCAAATCTACGGCGGAAGCGGTGACGATCAGCTTCAAAGCCTGCAACAGACCAAGGATGACGGCTACATTCTTGGCGGGTTTTCCAATTCCGGCGTGTCGGGCAACAAGACCAACGCCGGTTTTGGGGAGAGGGATTACTGGGTGGTGAAACTGGGTGCCAGTGGAATCAAGCAGTGGGATAGATCCTTCGGCGGAAGCGGTGATGACTGGCTTAACAGCGTGCAACAGACCACCGATGGCGGGTATCTTCTCGGCGGGCAATCGGCTTCGGGCGTGTCGGGCAACAAGACCAACGCCGGTTTCGGCAGTTACGATTATTGGGTGGTGAAACTGGATGCCGATGGCAACAAGCAATGGGATAAATCTTTCGGCGGTGCTGATTATGATGATCTTCTCTGCCTGAAAAAAACGAGCGATGGCGGCTGCGTTCTGGGCGGGTTTTTCAATTCGGGCGTGTCGGGCAACAAGACCAACGCCGGTTTTGGCTATGTGGATTACTGGGTGGTGAAACTGGATTCCAGCGGCAACAAGCAATGGGACAAATCCTTCGGCGGAAGCGGCCAGGATGGGATTTTCAGCCTGCAACAGACGAGCGACGGCGGCTACATTCTCGGCGGGTATTCTGATTCCGACGTGTTGTCCGGCAACAAGACCAGCGCCGGTTATGGCGCTTACGATTACTGGGTGGTCAAGCTCGATGCCAATGGCGACAAGCAATGGGACAAAGCCATCGGTGGAAGTGATTATGACGAGCTTCACAGCCTGCAACAAACGAGCGACGGCGGCTACATTCTCGGCGGTCAACCCTTTTCCGGCGCATCGGGCAACAAGACGAGCGAGTCTTTTGGTGGTCTCGACTACTGGGTGGTAAAACTAGCGGGCGTGGCGCTTCCGCCGGCGCTCTCGATTACCCTGGTCAACAAAATCGTCACGCTTTCCTGGCCGACCAACGCGACCGGGTTCAACCTGCAATCGGTGTTGAATTTAACTCCGCCCGTGGACTGGATTGATTCCTCCAATACGCCCGTCCCTGTCGGCACGCAATTCACCGTCACGAACAACCCCCCGGCCAGTAGCCAGTTCTTCAGGCTGAAAAAACCGTAGCTGGTGCGGAAGCCAGTTTGAAGAACTCTCTCCCTCATCCCCGCCCTCTCCCCACGGAGAAGGAAAATCATTCGCCATCTCACTGAAATTCGCGCGACCGGATTTGGACGGGCCAGGTCATGAGCAGCCAGTAATCACGAACACAGACCTTTGCAAAACTGCTGTAGCGGCGCTCTGTGAGCGCCGTCAACTTCAAGTTTTCAGAATAATTACGGCGATCATAGACTGCCGCCACAATGAATTGGCCGCACCACGCCGGACGCAGGCATGAAAAGACTGCCTTCGCCTGCCAACAAACTTCACGACGGGTTTTATCTCCGGCTCTCGGCTATTGCCGGCCCACAACCAAGATATCCAGCAGGCCCGGTCCACCGAAGCCGCCGCCGCGTCCGCCACGCCGTCCGCCGGCGGGCTGATTTGTGCCTGTTGCAGGAGTGGCCGCAGGTGCGGCGGTTGCGACCGTGGCTGGAGCGGCATTTGTGGCCGGCACCGGTTCGATGGTAATCAAAATTATCTGGTTGTTCTTGGTGTCCAGCGTGCTGGTTCTGGCGCCCGGCTTGGTCTTCACGGTCTGCTCAACGGCAAAGTCGGTCGGGCTGTTTTCCTTGATGATGGTCAATGTTCCGTCGCGCCCTTGCGAACTGAATGCCTCCATCGTGGCGGGATTGAAGCCGCCGCCATCCGTGCCGTTGCCAATGGGCAGCGTGTCGAGGATTTTCCCGTCGTCGGCATTCAAGATGACGCAGGTTTGAGGGGTATGACACATGACGAAAAGGATGTGGTTCTTCGCATCGAGACCGAGACCGCCGGGACCACCGCCCTTGCCCGCGAGGTCGTATTTTGCCGTCACCGTGAGGGCTTTGACATCAACTACGGCGACTTGATCCTTGTCTTCGAGGTCAACATACAGGTGACCCGCGTTGTCGCTTTGCGCCTG
>PLZL01000018.1 GCA_003152145.1 Limisphaerales bacterium | reverse complement strand
CCTTTTGAACTCCCGCCGACACTGCACGCGTTTTAAGTTGCAGAAACGGTGTAATTGTTTTAACTTCAGATGACAGGCAAGCGCGGAATTTGAGGGAAAAAGCCGCGCAGGTTTAAAGGCTAGCGGTCTTGGCAAAAAATGCGGACTGCGGTCCGCCAACAGGAATCGGCTTATGATTACAACATCGGCCAGCAAGACAACGGCGGCGAAGCAAAATTTACTGATTCATCCCGTCGTCATCTATCCTTTTAAACAACCGACCGATTATTCCGATTTGGAGCCACTCTACGAAATGATCGCAAAATTGGACGCGGACAAGGAAAGATACGCGCGCCCGATTACCGTGATGGATCGCAAGACCTCCCTTGCCATGAATAGTGACAAAGAGTTCCACGAATTCAGGCGCGGGACCGTGGCCAAGCACTCGGACGTATTGGATGCTTGGTGCGTGGATACTTGTCAGATGTGGTATTCGGGGTTGGGCGCGGCCATGGACAAGGGCGAAACCGGCGATGTGTTCTGGCTGATTCCCGGCGATTTCAACTACGGCACTCAGGTCGGCAAGGAGGTCCTGGCAAATTTGTGGCAACTTCCCGAGGCGGTGGGCGGCAAGGAACAGGACCTCTGCATCGGCGAGATCACCCTGCGTGCTGAAAGCTCCAAGCAGATGATCGACACCTACGGGACCTTTGCGCTGCTCTACAACGGGTTTCCGGTCGAAGCCCGGAAAATCCGGCAGCTCACCGAGCGTCCCCGGTCCGAGTTCTTTGCCATCGGGCACGGTTTCTTGCACGAGGTGCTGAGGCAACGGTGGTATGCCTATGAACAGACCACGGTCATGTTGCTGTTGGCCGTTTTCGGCAGCAAACGCGTGGGTCAATTGGCGGTTGGCGACATCTCTGATCTGCCATTGGGGAAGGAATCGCTCGCTTCGGCCATCATCCAAATTGAGCGTATTGAGTGGGTGTTGAAGAACTTCTGGCTGGAACGCAACCAGGCAATGGTGGGTTTGGTCGAAAACTATCGGATCCTCCAGGCGCAATCGGAGCAGGTCTGCCGAACCGCGCAGATCTTGCTCCAGAACGCGCTCGTTTGATTGGCCAAGGACCGTCAACTGCACTCACGTCCACAACCCCAAGCTGGCAGAGCAAGGCGCGGGGTTTCTGGAAAAGCATCGGGCGGTATTCCGCAAGCCGATTGGCGTCATAGACCGAACATTCTCCGCTCTCAGTGAGGGCTTTGGCGCGTGGCTCGGCGATGACTGGCTTCAGGTCCTGGAAAATCCCGACCGGGCATTGCTGGAAAAATTCCAGAAACAGCCGGAATTGTATTAGACACGGATTTCACGAATCAACACGGATTTTGATTTCAGTTTTCCGAATTTCAGCGTTTCAGCTTTTGCCCTGGCGCACCGGTAGTTGTTCACGCTCACGACAGGACGGGCAGAAAAGGAAAACCTTCAACCCGCCCGCATCCGAATCAAGTTCGCCAATCACCTTTAGCTTGAAACTGCCGCACTTGAGGCAGGACACCTTGAACCGCCGGAAACGGCTGTCTGCCGGCGTTTGGGGCGGGGCGTATTCCTCGCGTCTCTGGAAAAAGCGGGCTGCTCCGAATTTCATCCTGCCATTTTACCCCGCCATATGGACATTTGCAGTCCAACCTCCATTTCAGCTTTCCGCTTTCAGAATTTCAGCTTTTTCTTCGTCCTCTTCCCGGCGCTGAAACCATCGTGCGGCATTCATCCCCATAGGCTAGCCAAGCTCGTCTCCGAGCTTGAAGATATAATCACGGTTCTGGTGCATCGGTGCTAGCACCAAACCATTTCTTAATCCGCTTTTTGAAACCTCCTTTGACCTCTTTCTCCTTGCCGACTTGATCTGTTTTCCGTGCCGGTTTGTTTACGTTCGTGCTGCTCGGGCCGAAATGTGCGTCTGCGGCGTGCGCGCTTATTCCCCTCGCGGCGGAGATTTCGTTTTTCGACCAGCGGCGCGCCCACACCACATTGTTATTCGTGATCCAATAATGTGATTGGCATGGAAAACTCCAGTTTCCGATTGACGGTTCCAAGGAAATTGAGCGCCCATCAAAAATCAGCTTCCAGTCTGCCGGTGAGATCGGCGTTACCACGCGGTTCCCACATCCGCAGCAACAGTTATGGATCGCGGTGGCATAAGGAATAGAAACGTAAATCGTGTTTGCTTCCAGCTCCCTTGGGATAAATTCGACGAATTTGTGTGTCAATAAAACCGTTTTTCTCATTTGCGGTCCTCGTTGCTCATTCGATTGCCATCAACAGTGTATGCGCTGAAATGCTCGCGTTCGAAATCATGGTAGAATCCTATCAGCTTTTTCCATTTAATCACGGCCATTGCGGCGTTGAGTGCATTCAGATCGGCCACCTGGATATTGCGGGAATAATCGTTGTTCTTATCGGCGGTCAAAACGGGTATCCTCAACAGAACATGGTCGTTTTTTTCTTTCGTGCTCGTCGTCACGGTGAGAACTCCACCGATAGCGCCTTTGACAAGCTCAAGTCCCATGCCCACGTCGATGAATAGCACCCCCCATTCCTGTAGTTTCTGAACGATGAACTGTTTCGCAGGTCCACCGTCCATTGAGAGGAACACAAAATCAAGCTGTTTCAGTTCTTGAACATTCGCTTCGGTGACGTAGCTAGGATGAGCAATGATCCCTCGGCGCATCTTTGAATACAACTTTTGAAAGTATTCGGCTTTGAGAGGTTTTTCTCTGAGTTCTTTCACGGAAGGAGCCCCCGGCGACCTGAACGCATTGTGGTTCAGCATTACGTCCCCGTCGAAGAGACGAATTTCCTTTACCGGAGTTTTAGCGACCAGGTCCAGAATGTAGCTTCCGGTGCCGCCGGTGCCGACAATACCGATCTTGCCGAGTTCAAGTTTGGCGGAAGCAATGGCAATGCCCGCCCGACTAGATGCGGTGTCTGCATACTTAAATACCGACTCTGCTTCGGATGTTTCTATCACTGGGAAGACCTCAGGCTTCGCGTTCGGGTCAATTGTTTTGGCAGGACCGCAAATTATCTCGGCGTGCCTTTTGACTTTCTCGTAAAAGTTCGGGTATTTACCCTCGATAGGCTTGGCTGATAGTGCGTGATCTACGCTCAGCCCCGGTTCAAGTTGTTGGCAGCCGCCGATTATAATCTCGGTCATTGCCCTTCCGCTTTCCTGGCGGGGTGCCTCGCCGGTAAAAAAGGCCGCGTGCGTGCCAGGTGTGGTTGTCGCATCACCCGCCCAATCGAGCGCGCACACAAAAATCCCGTAATGGACCTCCTTTTTTGCGTTCAGATACGGGAACGACCTCACGAGGAGATATCGTTCCCGAACCCCGATGTCATCCCCCTCGTCCCGTAGACGCTTCAGGTCAGGACTACGATCTATCCGTTGCTTTGACATTGAACACCATTTCGTTTTTGACTTTTACGGTTTGGCCAGCGGTCAAGACACCCTCCGGGTTGGCCTTCGGCCGTTGTAATAGGTCACGGTGAACAGCACGTTCTGGCCAGCGGACGGCGTCGGGAAGGCAAGTTTAACGATTTGCTCGAAGGAAACGCGCTTCTTATCCACGTGGTGTGGCTCAGCGTTGACAATGATGCCAAAACCTTTGTGGTGCCCTTCTTTGCTGTAAAAGTGCTCGTCGGGCGTTAGGTGTTCCCTTTCGGCGTCGTTATGAATGGGTTCATCCTCCTTGTCACCGCGGACTTCGCGGTAGAGTTGGAATCCAGTGGGGATTTTCCCAAGCAGGTAGAGCGCCGCGCCAGTGGTGGGATTTGGCGAATCGAAAGGGTGGCGGTCAATGTGGATGCGGACCTCCTGGTCGCGTTTTTTTGTTTCATTCACGGTCATTTCTTGTGTATTCATAGTTGTGTTCTTAAAACAGGCTCATTTATTGAGCCTTTAAGACTAGTGCCGAGCAGTGGCACAAATTCGGACAAGTCCGGCGCAGAATTTTTTTGATCCGATGTCCGATTTTAATCAATTATTGGGCACAGGCATCTGATGACACCACAAAACCAAAGATTTGGGGCTGAAGTGCCACCGGCAGCAGCACTGGAGACCCAACAATACGCCACGCGCTTGGAAGTCGAGGAGGGGCTACATGCCCTTACCGATGCCGATTACGCAAAACTGATTATGACATCGTGCATCATTCGCCTGCAATGGAGGAACGTGTTATGGAATTTGCGGCTAATGCGAAATCAATGGGAAAATTATCAAGAGAGGAACGCCAGCTTTTAAATTCTTTCGTTAAATTCTTGACGGAACAGAGATAAGCATTGCGCAAATCAACATGAAAGTTGTCCAAATCGGGGAAAAGGAAAGAATTGAAATCGACGGACAGGTCGATAAGGTTCTTCGCGGCTTGGGAAACCCTGATCCCCCGATTGCTTTGGACACGGTTCGGGAACTTCTTCGTCTGGACCGGCATTATTACAGTTCAACGGACGATAGCGTTCTTCGCGAATTCATAAGCAAGGTCAAGATTGGCGCGCAGCAGCTATTCCTGCGCCCAACTCTGATTTTGGACGTGGTGAAAAAGGCAAGTGTGTCCGCGTTTTGGATCCCTGACGGCAAGCGAATTTTAATTGATAGGGACTTGCCTGTAAAAAAGCATCGCTGGGCCGAAACCCATGAAGTCATCCACTCATTAACTGAGTGGCATAAACTCTTTCTGTTCGGCGATTCGACCCGCGAGTTAAATCCCGCTTGCAACGATCTGCTTGAGGCCGAGGCCAACTATGGAGCAGGACAACTGCTTTTTATTCGCGGTCGTTTCGTGCAAGAAGCGCGTGACATGGAAATGTGCCTGGCAACAGTGAAGAAGTTATCGACGCGATTTGGAAACACGCTGACCTCCACTCTGTGGCGTTACGTCGAACAGCTTGGAGTGCAGCAACCGATGCTGGGGCTGGTCACTGTTCATCCGCATAGACTTCCGAATGACCACAACCCGACGGCGCCTTGCACATACTTTATTGAATCACCTGCCTTTCGTCACCAGTTTGGCTGCGTTGCAGAGGTGGAGGTATTCGATGCCTTACAGCAATACTGTTCACGGGCGCAAGGTGGACCGCTTGGCTCGGCTGAAGTAATTTTACGAGATGTCAACGGAACGCCTCATGTCTTTTTGTTTGAGACTTTTTTCAATCGCTATGAAGCCCTGACGCTGGCGTATTTTGTAAAAGAGCACAGCCTAGTGGTCGCAGTCCCCTGAAAGCCGTTAACCTGATACTGCCAAAACATTCCACAGATGGTAACACTGGCACGTCACGTTGCGGATTGTCCTGCCAATCCTTTTCCCAATCATCCAG
>PLZL01000248.1 GCA_003152145.1 Limisphaerales bacterium | reverse complement strand
GTCGCCAACATCCTCAAATTCCGCGCCGGCCCCGACGGCGTGGACGGCGACGCAGACGACACGCCGTTTCAAAACGTCAACCAGCTCGCCGCCGCCGGCGTCAATCCCGCGGCGGTCGCGCAGATGGGCCGCCTTTGCGACGTGCGCAGCGCCACGTTCAAAGTCACCGTCACCGCGCAAATCGGCAATTACAAGCGCGACTTCAACGCCATCCTGTTCCGACCCGCCGGCGGCCGCACCGTCCAAGTCGTGAGCTTTTACTGGAATTATTGAGACACTCGTCCGCCGGAACGAGGCAAATGAAGGGCAGGACAAATAATCCTTGGCCGATTTTCGGGCGGGAGCAAATGTCACCCAACTTTCATCGAGCATTTTCTCCGAGCTGGATTCCCCAAGGTTGAAACTAGCCAAGAGAGCCAGATGAAACCTGATTCAACTTTCATGCCATTCCGTATCGCCAGAAGTGGCGATGGCAAACATTTGAAGGAGGTTTATAGTTGTCTTATGAAAACCATCATCAACTGCATCATTGGCTTTGCGGTTGCACTGTTGGCTCCGCAAATTGTCCAGGCGCAGGGAACGATGACTCATCTCTCCAACTTGAACCAAGCTTCTGCTGGCAGCCTTGCCGTGGGAAGTGATTCATGGCTGGCGGAAGTGTTTAGAACCGGAACCAATTCCAGTGGTTATACCCTCGATTCCATTCAATTAGAATTGAAGGACGCAACGGGCAATCCCAGCGGATTCACGGCCATGCTTTACTCACAAAATCCTTTCGGCGCTTCTCCCGGGAACAGCCTCGGCACTCTGGACGGTTCTTTAAATCCAGTGACTGGCGGAATTTTTACTTATACCCATGCTTCGAACCTCACCTTACTCCCTAACAATTATTATTTTATTGTGCTCACTGCCGGAACACCGGTTGCCAATGGCGCTTATGACTGGAGCTATGTGGGTGCGAATGCCTACAATCCGAGCGGTGCCTGGCTCACCTTTGCAGATGTTTGGACTTCCAGTGACGGCTCATCTTGGAATACAACGGGCGATTATGGTCAATTTGCCATCAACGCCATATCCATTCCCGAACCGGGCGTTTTAGGTTTGTTCGGCATGGGCGGCTTGGGCTTTCTCTGGCATCACCGGAAATCAAAGGCGGTTTAATCAAATTGTGGCGTCGGCGCTGTGCGCCGATGAATCGGGCCGCAGGCTCAACGCAAGAAAATTGCGGGTATTGTATCATTTTGTTCGGAGTTCCGCGTTCACGCGGCCTTGGAACCGCCTAAAGGCGGAACTCCAAACTTCAAAATGAGTCAATACAAAATCGGGATTGAGTTTGCGGCGTTGCCCGCTATCGTTTCTCCATGCGACGGTTCCTGACGATTCTGCTTTTGCTCGGCTCGCTGGCGGTAGCGTCCGCAAATGATGCCGTCACGGGTGCAAGCCGTGCCGCAGCGGCTCCCGCCGCGAAGTCGGGTCGCGTCGTCAAGGTCCTGCCGCTCTTTCTCGATCTCAAGGGCCATGACGCGATTTCGCCGAGCCTTTTCGACCGCGACGCCTACCAGGCCTTCTTGCGCCTGCATACAAATGAAATTTCAGCCATCCGTTTCGACGTCTTGTGGAAGGCGTCCAATGCGAAAGGCGCAACATTGAAACTGCGCGCCGAACTGCGCGGCGTCGGCGAACACGGCATGCCGCGCCAGACCGTCCTGGAAAAGGAGGTCACGCCCGGATTTTTCCGCAGTTGGACTTCGCTGAAACTGGAAGGCGATGAATTGAGAAATTTCGGCTCGCTGGTCGCGTGGCGCGTCACGCTCTGGAACGGCGACCAGTTGCTCGGCGAACAGAAATCATTTTTGTGGTGAACATCGCGCGTGTCCCATGATTTACGTCAAAATCATTTGCAGTTGCGGCCAGAAATATGCCTTCGATGTGGAACCCGCGGACGGCCGGATGCCCACGGCCGTTCACTGCCCCGTCTGCCGCGCCGAAGGCACGGCGGCGGCGAACGAAATCATTGCCTTGAAACTCGGACTCGTGCCGCCGTCACAAACCGGCGTCATCACGACCGATTCGTGGCGGCAGCGCGCGCTTGAAGCCGAGCGCCGCGCCGACCAGGCCGTGGCCGCCCTGCGCGAAAAAATGACGGAATCGCTCAAGGAAACCGTCATCCAGCAGCTTGCGGCGCAGCGCCGTGAATTGCTCAACGCCCACGAAGCCGCCGCGACGGAAATCGCCGAACTTATCCGCCGCATGGACAAGGCGCAGGCGCCGTTGCACGAGCGGTTGCGCGCGTGCGAAGCACACATTATGGAGCTTGAAAAGGAACTCGCCGAGCGCTCGGAGAAAGAGCGCGAACTGCTCAAATTGAAGATTGAAATGACGAAGCAACGGTTCGAAGCCGGGCGCGCCGGCACCCGGTTGAATTTCAATTGACGCCCCGGACGGGTTTTTTCTCCTGCGTCCGCAACGCCGCCTCGTAACACTGCAACGCCTCGTCGTAGCGCGCCAGCCGGTTGAACAGCCCGCCTTTTTGGAGATAGGCCATCGTCGCCGAGCCGTCCACCGCGATCGCCTGGTCATAGCAGGCGATGGCGTCGTTGAACCGTTCGAGTTTTTCCATCGCGCCGCCCCGTTTGATCAGCGCGCCGGCGTGTTTGGGATTAATCGCCAGCGCCTCGTCAAACATTCTCAACGCCTTCTCCGGTTCGTTCGCGTTGAGCAGCGTCTGGCCGTCGGCGATCAAATCTGCAATGCGATCGTCGTGGCCGTTCGTGTTTGAACTTGCGGCGGGCGCGGTTTCATTTTTGTTTTCGCCGGCAATGACGGGTTCCCTTTCAGCCAGCGCCGCGCGCGAACTTTGTTCCAGTTCCAAAATCCGTTTCTGCAAATGGTCCACCGCGCCGAACAGCCGCGCGTTGGCGTGCGCGACCGTCGCGCCCGTCACCAGCGAAGGGGCATTGCGGCCGTTGCCCGGCAGGGATCCCGCCGGACGCAGCCCGGACATCTCCACCAGCCGCGTCACCGCGCGCCATTGCAGATAAACCATGAACAAAATGGCGGCCACCACCGCCAGCCCCAGCGCGCCGGCCATCCTGAACATGGACTGCTGGTTTTTTTGCGCCATATCGAAGTCGCTGGCGCGCTGCGCGGCAAGAATTTGTTCAAGCGACTGCATGTTCGCGGCGGCATCGGCGGCGTTCTGCCGGGCTTCCGCGCGGCTTTTCTCGATCGCCGCCCGCGTGTCTAGCAACTGCGTCTGGATTTGCAGAAGNNCAGGCGGAAAATCATTTTCATTTCGGCAGCGGTGAGACTGTGACGCCGGTTCATTGATGTCAAGCAGGAGACGATGACGGAAAAGCTCCAAATTCCAAGCACCAAGCTCCAGAGAATTTCCAATAATCAAACTTCAAACACGGCGACGCCCATTTGGGGTTGGTGTTTGATGTTTGAAGTTTCTCTGGCGCTTGGATGTTGGAGCTTGGAACTTTGAACCCCGCCGCCTCGACTCATGCAGAAATCATTTCTGCGGCGAATTCGTCGCGCCAAGCTTGAACTCGATCCGCGTGCGCGATTTGGTCTGGACATTGCGGATTTCCATGTCCTGAAGCTCCCACTGGCCGTTCACCTTCTTGAACGATTTCGGGTCGAACACCTTCAGCAATTTACCTCTCGCGTCGTAAGCCTCGGCGTGCACGATGCCGAGCGTTTCCTCGTCAATCCACGAAACCACGCGCGAGTAATTGTTCGTGGATGGATCCGGATTCGTGCTTTCCAAAACCATGCAGCCGCGACCGCGCGCAAATTCCTTTTTCAAAATTTTCTGCCCCGGCCAGTGAAAAAATTCCAGGCCAAAATCGCCGATCCAGAAATCAGAATTGGCAAATGGCGAATCGTAAGTATCGGGTAACGTTGCGACCGAAGCCACGCCGGTCGCAGTGTGAATATAAACGTTTGTTTGATTTTTGGTGTGAATAACATTAAGCGCTTCCTGCCAATAGTTCATCTCAGAACAAACGTAGCTGCTCGTCCAGTGCTTTGGGCTAACGCGAACATCGAAGGTCATCGAAATATTTGTGCGGTTGCCATTGCCGTCTCGGATTTGCAAAACGCCGGTGTTGGTGAAATTTTCCGCCGGTCGGGCTTCGCAAAGCTGTTGCGCCAGATTGCGCCCTTGAATTTCCGCGTCGGACAAGATGTTCGTTGTTTGCGCCCCTGCACCCAGCGTGAGAAGCAAAATCATCGCCGCAACCGCCGCTCGACGGAAAAGCGGCGGAGGGCCGCCGCACTCCAAGACGCTGGCGCGTTGTGCGGTGCGCCTGTTCCGCGCGAAGCGTTTTGGACTGCGGCGGCCCTCTGGCGCTTTCGGATTCTGAACACGCGCCCGGATTTCCAGCGCCCTTTCGGAACTGAATCGGTGAAATTTCATTTCGCCGCGAGCGCGAGTTGCAGCACTTCCGAAATCTGCCGGACAAAATGCACTTTTAATTTGGCGCGCACTTCCGCCGGCGCTTCAAGCCAGTCCGACTTGTTTCCCTCCGGCAAAATGACCTGCTTCATGCCAAAGCGTTGCGCCGCGAGGACCTTTTCCTTGATGCCGCCCACGCGCAGCACGCGCCCGCGCAGGCTGATTTCGCCGGTCATCGCGACATCGTTGCGCACCGGCCGTCCCGTCAGCAATGAAGCGAGTGCCGTGAACATCGCGACGCCTGCGC
>PLZL01000211.1 GCA_003152145.1 Limisphaerales bacterium | reverse complement strand
CTGAATTCCATTACGCCTATCATTACGGAGACGTGCATATCCCTTACATCAAACAGGAGGAACCGTTGAAAACGGAATGCCAGCATTTCCTGGATTGCATCCGGGACGGGGCCACGCCGTTGACCGATGGCAGCCAAGGACTGGAACTGGTCCGCATTTTGGAAGCGTCATCCGAATCCCTGAAGCGGGGCGGCTCGCCGGTGGAGCTTGCGTCCGGGCTGAACGGCGACAAATGGGTCCGGCCATTTTCGGCAAAGCCGGTGCGATCGGCGGCTCCCAAAATGTCCGCAGCCAGGCTCGGAGGACAAAGAAATTCTCCCCCCGCCGATCCCAAACTCCGCATAAAAATCCAGGTGAATGGGCGTCAGGGAAATGGACATCAGGCTGCCGCGCGATGAGTTTGTCCGAACCGCCGTGTCTGCGAGTGGCCCCCGACGTGAAGCTGGGCAAAAACGTCCGGCTCATCGGCTTTGCCAATCTTTACGGCTGTGAAATCGGGGACGACGTGAAAATTGGCACCTTCGTGGAGATTCAAAAAGGGGCCAAAATCGGGAACCGCTGTAAAATCTCCAGCCACACCTTCATTTGCGAGGGTGTCACTTTGGAGGACGAGGTTTTCGTCGGCCACAACGTCACCTTCACCAATGACCGTTATCCCCGCGCCACCGCAAATGGAAAACTACAGACCGAGGCGGACTGGCCCTGCATCCCCACCCTGGTCAAACGCGGCGCATCCATCGGCTCCGGCGCGGTGCTGCTGTGCGGCATCATCATTGGCGAAAATGCCATGATCGGCGCAGGCAGCGTGGTGACCCGGAACGTGCCGCCGGACACCGTCGTTGCGGGCAATCCGGCCCGGGTCGTCAAATCACGTGTGCCAAAAAGCTGACCGTTGAATTGCGTGCTCACAGAAAACTCCATCACACCATCAGGCATTTCTTCACTTCCCAACACAGCGGCTCCTCTGATCACCAATCATTTCACCGTTGCAGCGCCGCAACCAGTGAATCCCGCAGACTGCCCCGCTTGGGACACGCTGGTGATGGCGCATCCGCGTTGTTCGTTTTTCCATGGCGCTGCCTGGGCCAAAACGCTGCAAGGCGCTTATGGTTTNNCGGCGGGGAGTGGCGCTGCCCTTCACGGACGATTGCGAGCCGCTTTATTCGGATGCGGCCTCCATCCGGAATCTGATTCAAGCCGCCATGGAATTTGGAGGGATGCGGGGCTGGAAATCCGTGGAGTGGCGCGGCGGACGGAAACTGTTCGATGAAGCGCCTGCGTCGCTGGCCTTCTACGGGCACAGTGTGGATTTGGAGGAGGACGAAGACCGGATGTTTGCGCGGCTGGAAAGTTCGGTGCGGCGCGCGATTCGCAAGGCGGAAAAAAGCGGNNCTGGAGGCGATGAAGGTGTTTTATTTGCTGCAATGCAAAACCCGCAGGAAACACGGCCTTCCCCCGCAGCCGTTCATTTTTTTTCGAAACATTTTCGAGCACATTCTGTCCAAGAACCTTGGTATGATTGCCATTGCCAGTTGCCAGCAGCGTCCCATTGCCGCCTCGGTTTATTTTCAATTGGGCGCGCGGGCCGTCTACAAATATGGGGCGTCGGACGAGGCCTTCCAGCATTTGCGCGGAGCCAATGTTGTCATGTGGGAGGCCATCAAGTGGCACGCGCGGAATGGCGCGAAAACATTGCATTTGGGAAGGACCTCCGTCGGAAACGAGGGTTTGAGAAGGTTCAAACTCGGCTGGGGCGCCGGGGAGCAAAAAATCGAATATGTCAAATACGACTTGCGGAAAGGCCGTTTCGTCACGGAAACCGATGAAGCCACTGGCTGGTATAACCGCGTGTTTAACGTGCTGCCGATGGGGCTGTCGCGACTGATTGGCGCGGTGCTGTATCGGCATTGCGCCTGAAAATATAAAGTGATTTTTTGCATTTTTTGCGGGACAATTAAATTTGGACAAACATGAATAATAGCAGACAGACTCAACATCAACCGCCGGCGGGAATGACCGTGGGCGACATCTACTACGTGGTGTTTCGCCACAAGTGGAAGATCATCCTCCTTTCCCTGGCGGGCGTCCTGGCCGCCGCGGCTTTCTATTTCCGCAATCCCCCGCCCTACCAATCCCAGGCGGAGTTGTTGGTCCAATACGTGCCGGAGTCCACGTCTCAGTCCGTGGTGGGGAGCGACCAGAAGGTGATCGTGCCTGATTCGGGGGCTGGCGTCATCAATGCCGAAATCCAGATTCTGACCAGCCTGGACCTGGCGGAACAGGCCGTAACCAACATCGGACCGGCCAATATCCTGGCCGGGGCCGGCGGCGGCAGCAATGCCATCGCAGCCGCGGGCCTCGTCCGGGGCAATTTGGAGGCACAAGCGGCCGGCAGTATCATCGTGCTCACGTTCAAACACCCCGACCCTCGGATTGTTCAACCCGTTCTTCAGGAAGTCATCAGTGACTACTTTCAAAGACATAACGAAATTCGTTTGGCGTTGGGGCAATATGACGACGCCTTCAGCCGGGAAGGGTCCACCTTGAGTGTTCAGCTCAACGACACGGAACAGCAGCTCGCAAACCTGAAAAACAAGGCCAAAATCATTTCCCTTAATGACACAAGCCAGGGTTTGGCGAACCAGATTTCCAGAATTCAGACCGCCATCTTGGATGCCCAGGCCGAATTGGCCGGGTATGAGGCGGTGATGAAGCAAGCAGGCAGCCCCTCGCCCCAAAAACTGGAAACCACCAACGTGCAGGCGACCGTTCCCCCGGACCAGATTGAGGCCTACAACGACATTTGCGCCCGCCTTGATCCGCTCCAGAAAAAGAAACAATATTTTCTAGTGCAGGGGTTCACCAGAAGCAACGCGCTGGTTCAGGAGGTGGATGGGCAGATTGCCGACACGCAGAAGGCCAAAAAAGACCTGGAAAAAGAATATCCGCAAATCGGGGCCATTTCACCGGCGTCGGGCGGACAATCTGCAATGCCGGCACAAATTGCCCAGGTCACGGCCCTTCAAGCCAAACTCCAAATTTGGGATGCACAATTGGATCATCTCCAGATGCAGGCGACCAATCTGAACAATCTGGCGCCGGCGATAGCTCAATTGGAGCAGACGAAGGCGATTCAAGAACATAATTATCTAACTATGGCCACCAAGCTGGAGGATTCCCACATAGACCAAGCGCTGGCTATCAGCAAGGCCCCCAATATAAAGTGGGTTCAGCAGCCGTCGCCGCCGTTCCGCGACTGGAAAAAAACCAATAAGACTCTGGCCATGTTGGCCTTCGGCGGCATCTTCGCCGGCCTCGCCTGGGCGTTTTTGATCGAATTATTCTTGGACAGTTCCGTGAGGCGGCCAGTCGAAATTGAGGCAAAATTAAAACTTCCCCTCTTCCTTTCCATCCCCGATGTCAGGCGGAACGGCCACTCGCGTCTGGCCAAAACCACGGAACGGCGGCGACTGCAACTGCAAAACGCCACCGAAGCTGATGCGCCCGCCAAGGGCGATGATCCGGCTCCGGGAAAAAATGGCGCTTTGCAGGTGGTTTCTTTGGAACGCAATCCTGCGTTGCAGCCGTTTTACGAGGCGTTGCGCGACCGGCTGATCGTTTATTTTGAAGTCAAGAACCTCACCCACAAACCGAAACTGGTGGCCGTGACGAGTGCCGGCCGGGGCGCGGGCGTGAGCTCCATCGCCGCCGGCCTGGCCGCCTCGCTTTCGGAAACGGGTGACGGCAACGTTCTGCTGGTGGACATGAACCTTGAGCAGGGAGCGGCGCAGCAGTTCTACAAAGGGAAAGTCGGCTGCGGATTGGACACCGCGTTGAAGACTGAAACCAAGGGAGACGCCCTGGTGCAGGAAAACCTGTATGTCGTCAACGGCAATGCCAACAGCAACGAGCTTCCGCGCATCCTGCCGAAACGCTTCGCCGCCCTGGTGCCGAGGCTTAAGGCCAGCGACTACGATTACATCATTTTCGACATGCCGCCCGTCAGCCAGACCAGCCTCACCTCGCGCCTCGCCAGATTCATGGACATGGTGTTGCTTGTCGTTGAATCGGAGAAGACCGGTCGCGAGGTCGTCCAGCAGGCGAACACCTGGCTGGCCGAATCCGGGGCCACGGTCGGCGCCGTGCTCAACAAAACCCGGCAATACGTTCCCGAACGATTGCACCAGGAATTTTTGAGCGATAAATGAATTCGGGGAGCGCGCCCGCCCCGGGCGATTGCCGCGCCGAAATTGCTTTGGCCACGCAGGCGGGTGTCCTTCGATGCGCCTCGCGTCGAATTTCCGCAAGAATCATTCAACGGCAACCAATTGAGAAGCACACACAGGCAATCACTCCAAGGCGCAAAACGCGCTAGATGCTGGCTCCGTTCGCCATTTCGAGCCGGCATTTTGCTTCACTTGGCAGATGAAGAAAATAACGTTGCTGGACACTTCCGCAATCTTTGATTTTGCGCTTCTTGCGCCTCTTTGTGGCGAGTTGACATTTTGAATCCGCGCCATTTGCAGTCCCCACTCGGCACTCGGCACTCCGCAATTGATTAGTCCCATGCCCGCCAATCGCCTGTATTATAGCCTCAAGCCCTACCTGCCTTGGAGTTTCCGGATGGCATTGCGCCGGATTATGGCACAAAGGAAGCTCAAGGCCTGCCAGGATGTCTGGCCCATCAATGAAGCTGCGGGAAATCCGCCCGCCAGCTGGCCCGGCTGGCCGGACGGAAAAAAGTTCGCACTCGTCCTCACCCACGACGTCGAAGGGCCGGAAGGCCTGGCCAAATGCCGGCGATTGATGCAACTGGAAAAGGAACTCGGTTTCCATTCTGCCTTCAATTTTATTCCCGAAGGCGACTACGCGGTTTCCCGCGAGTTGCGTGAGGAACTGGCGCAAAATGGCTTCGAGGTGGGCGTGCATGACCTCCACCACGACGGCAAGCTCTATCAGACGCGTCGGGATTTTTCCAACAACGCCAAAGAGATCAACCACTATTTGAAGGAGTGGGGGGCGGCCGGATTTCGCTCTGGTTTCATGCTTCGCGAAATGGACTGGCTTCAGGACCTGAACATCCAATACGACGCCTCCACGTTCGACACTGATCCTTTTGAACCCCAGCCCGATGGCACCGGCACCATCTTCCCCTTCTGGGTCGCGGCACCAGACGCACAGAAGCCGGAAGTCAGAAGTCAGAAGTCAGAAGTCAGGAGCCATCTCCATTCTCCGTCCTCCACCCTCCATCCTCCGCCTTCTGGTGCGTCGGGGCCCGGCTACATCGAATTGCCCTACACCTTGGCGCAAGACTCCACCCTCTTCCTGGTGATGCGCGAGCCAACGCCGGAAATCTGGCTTCGGAAACTGGATTGGATTGCCCGGCGTGGCGGCATGGCGCTCGTCAACGTCCATCCGGATTACCTCCGCTTCCCCGACGAGCCGGCCTCGCCCCGCAAATACCCGGTGGCGCTCTACGTTGAACTGCTGGAAAACATCAGGAAACTTTATGCCGGCGTTTATTGGCAGCCGTTGCCGCGCGAAGCAGCGGCATTCTGCTCGGGATTCCGTCCCGATAAACCGGTGGTTTCCCGCCGCCGCATCGGCATGATTGTTTATTCTGTCTATCGGCGGGACAACCGGGTCATCCGTTACGCCGAAGCTCTGGCCGGACGGGGCGACACCGTCGAAGTGATCTCCCTGAAGCAAAACCCCTCCGACCCGGCCGCCGAAAAGGTCGGCTCGGTGCAATTGTATCGCGTTCGGGGAAGATACACCAAGAATCAAAGGCATCAGGGAGAGTATCTTTTGCCGATCCTTTGGTTTGGGGCCGTCGCCACCGTGCGGCTGGCGTGGCGGCATTTCCGCCATCGTTACGATTTGATTCATGTGCATAACATGCCCGACTTTCTGGTCTTTGCCGCCTGGTTCCCCAAGCTCACCGGGGCGAAAGTCATTCTCGATGTTCACGACATCATGCCGGAATTTTACGCCAGCAAGTTCCACAGGGGGGAAGGCGCTTTCGGAATAAGGGCTCTCAAAAAGATTGAGCACGCTTCCGCCCGGTTTGCCGATCACGTCATCATCTCCAATCATCTTTGGTTCAAACCCTTCGTTTCCCGCTCCGCGCCGGAACAAAAATGTTCCGTGTTCATCAACCATGTCAACCAGCGGCTCTTTTACCGCCGGCCTCATGCCGCAAATGGGAACAAACGCATCATCATGTTCCCGGGCGGACTGCAATGGCATCAGGGACTGGACATCGCCATCCGGGCCATGCCTTTGGTGTTGAAAAAAATCACCGCCGCCGAGTTCCACATCTATGGCGATGGAAACATGAAAGATGAATTGGTGGCGTTGACACGCGACCTTGGCCTGACGGACAAGGTGCGCTTCTTTGATCCCCGGCCTGTGTCCGAAATTGCAGAGGTGATGTCACAAGCAGACTTGGGTATTGTGCCCAAGCGCGCGGATTCGTTCGGCAACGAGGCTTACAGCACCAAGATCATGGAATTCATGTCCCTGGGCGTGCCGGTGGTGGTGTCCAGCACGAAGATTGACCGCTTTTATTTCAATGATTCCATCGTCCGCTTTTTTGAATCGGGAAACCCGGACGCGCTGGCCGAAGCCATCGTCGAAGTTCTCCAGGACAATGAACTCCGCCGGCGCATGATTGCCAATGGTCTGGAATGCGCCGATCAAAACAGTTGGCAGCGTCGCCAGGCTGCTTACCTGGAACTCGTGGACGCTTTGATTGAAAACCGGCCCCTCACCCTGGATGGGGGCAAACCAGATGCCCCGCCTGACAATAACAACGGCCGGAATGGCCGGGCAGTTGACGTCGCTGGCGAGACGGAGCCGCTGGCCGTTCGCTAAAGAGTAGCAGCCAAGGTAACGAGGCTCATTCTAAAAATCGGAAATCGGAAATTGCAAGAGCCGGCTCACGTCGGCTGCTACGGTTCAGGGGTTCAACGCGCAATGTTTTGTTTCGCGGAAATCTCACCCAGACGTTCCAACTGATGCCGCCCGCTGACCGCTGACTTCAAACTTGAAATTTCTGCTTTCTGCCTTTGCCCCATGCGCCTCGACCGTTTCATCACCTTGAATCTGGTCCGCCCCTTACGGCAGGCCTTTACCGCGCCAAACCGAAGCGACGGCGGGTCGCCACTCGTCACATCTCTGCCCATCCTGATGTATCACAGCATTTCCGACGACCCGGAGCCCGGCATTCGCCCCTATTACCGTGTTTGCACCGGTCACCGACGATTCCGTGAGCAGATGCAATGGCTGAAGGACAACGGTTATCAAGGTGTCACTTTGGGCGATGGCCTGGCAGCGCTGGGCTCCGCAAACCGAAAGCAGAAAAAAGAAAACAGAAATCCGAGATCTGAAATCCGAGATCTGAAATCCGAAATTGGCANNGCTTGGCCAGTCCTGCAAGAGTTTGGCTTCACCGCCACCATGTATTTACCAACCGCATTCATCGGTTCCGCTCCTCGCCCATCCGATGGGAGAGGGATCAAAGGCGAGGGCTTGGTCACGCGTCACGCTTTTCATGGGAAAGAATGCCTGACCTGGAATGAAATCCAAGAGCTTCACCGCGCTGGAATTGAATTCGGCTCGCACACCGTTCACCATCCCGAATTGGATGACCTGCCCTGGTCGGAAATCAAACTCGAAATTCAAAATTCAAAACTCGAAATTGAAGCGCATTTGGATGTTCCCTGCGCGACGTTTGCCTATCCTTACGCCTTTCCGCAGGCCCGGCGGGATTTTGTGGATCGGTTTAAGGATTTGCTGATGACCGGCGGTTATGAAACTTGTGTCACCACGCAAATTGGCCGGCACCGGCCGGGCGCCGATCCCCTGCAAATCAAACGCCTGCCGGTCAATGACGGTGATGATGCCGAATTGCTTCAGGCCAAGCTGGAGGGCGGCTACGATTGGCTGTCATTGCCGCAGGGAATGA
>PLZL01000034.1 GCA_003152145.1 Limisphaerales bacterium | reverse complement strand
ACCGCGTGCGCGAACTCGTCGCCGGCCTGATCAAACAGGCGAAATCCAGCGCCCAAGTCCAAGCGGCGCTGCTGACGGCGCCGCAACTTTCCGCCTTGCGCGCCCACCTCAAACCCGTGCTCGAACGCCGCGGCTTCAGCGGGTTCACGGTGATGGACACGAACTTTCTGGTGGTGGCTTCGGCGCGCGACCAGTTCGTGGGCATGCAATCGCCGCCCGGCAACGCGGAACAGTTCGCCCCGTGCCTGGCCGGCAAGGCCCTGGTCACGCGGCCCTTTCCCAGCGTGGCGCTGTTGCCGGACGAACAGGGCAACCTGCGCGCCGGCGTGCCCACCATGTTTGCCGTCGCCCCCATCCGGTCGGCTGGCGGCCAGATCATTGCCGCGCTGGGGTTGCGCATCGCGCCGGACACGGACTTCACCCGCATCCTCGCCACAGCCCGCGCCGGCCAGAGCGGCGAAACCTATGCTTTCGGCCGCGATGGCAAACAACTTTCCGAAAGCCGTTTCGACGACGACCTCAAGCGCCTGGGATTGATCCCGGACGACCCGGATGCACGCTCGACCTTGACCCTGGAGTTGCGCGATCCGTTGGTGGATCTCGCCAAAGGACGCCAGTCGCCCAAGCGCCGCACGGAACTGCCGTTCACCCATGCCGTCAGCGAGGCCCTGGCCGGCCACGCGAGCGTGGATGCCAACGGTTACCGCGATTACCGGGGCGTGCCGGTGGTGGGCGCGTGGATGTGGGTGGATGATTTCGACATGGGCCTCGTCACGGAGATGGGCCGGACCGAGGCGCTCCGTCCGTTGCACATCTTGCGGATGGGTTTCTGGTCCATCTTCGGGCTGCTGATAATCGGGGCGGTGCTGGTTTATGTGCTGATGCGCCTGGCCAACCGGCTGCAGGCAGCGGCCCGGAAGGCGGCCTTGAAGGCCAAACAACTTGGCCAATACGCGCTGGACGACAAGATCGGCGAGGGCGAGTTCGGCTCGGTTTATCGCGCCCACCATGCGCTGATGCGCCGGCCGGTCGCGGTGAAATTGTTGCAGATAGAAAAGTTGAACCAGTCCACCGCCGCGCGGTTTGAGCGGGAAGTGCAATTGACCAGCCGGTTGACGCACCCCAACACGATCACCCTCTACGATTACGGCCGCACACCCGAAGGCATTTTCTACTACGCGATGGAGTATCTCGACGGCCTGACGCTCAACCGGCTGGTGAAGTTATACGGCGCGCAGCCGGAAGGCCGGGTCATTTCCATCCTGCGGCAGGTCTGCGGGTCGCTCGCCGAAGCGCATGCCATCGGCCTGGTGCATCGCGACATCAAACCGGCCAACATATTTCTGACGCAACGCGGCGGCGTGGCGGACTTTGTCAAGGTGCTCGACTTCGGACTCGTGAAAGTGCGCGACCCCCAGGGCGGGGCTGAATTGACCATGGCCGAAGCCACGCTCGGCACACCACTCTACATGTCACCCGAGGCCGTGGAACATTCCGACGAGGTGGACGCGCGCAGCGACCTCTACTCGCTGGGAGCGGTGGGTTATTTCCTCGTCACCGGCGAGCCGTTGTTCGACTGGCTCACGCTGGGCGAAGTGCTGATGCATCAGGTGAAAGACATGCCCGTGCGGCCCTCCGGACGGTTGGGCAGGCCCGTGTCCCCGGATTTGGAGGAACTGTTGATGCGCTGCCTGGCCAAAAACCCCGCGTCGCGTCCGGCCAATGCCCGCGAGCTGGATGACGCACTGGCCCGCTGCCGGAGCGCGGCGGACTGGACGCGCGAGCTGGCCGACGAGTGGTGGCGCAAATTTGCCGCGACGCAAAATGAGAAAACCGTGGTGACAGCTTCACCGGCAGCAAAATAACCCGCCTCAACCTTGCACAATCGCGCGATTTCAGGCCGCAGCGTTGCCACGACCCGGTAGCGAGGCTGAAATTTAATAGCATCTCCGGTTTCAGCCTTTCGCCTTCTAACTTTTAGACTGGACGAACTGTCAATCTCCGCGCAGAAAAAATTCTCTTGCCAAATCCGACGTCTGTGGTAAATATACTACCACAAAGAACAAAACTATGTTTGGAACATTCATCAAAGAATTGCGGGCGAAACAACGGCTCGGCCTGCGCGAATTCTGTCTGGAGCACGGCCACGATCCCAGCAACTGGAGCAAGATCGAACGGGAGGTGTCACCTCCACCCAAAGATGAAGACACCCTGCGCAAGTGGGCCAAACAACTCGGCCTCAAGCCCGGCTCGGACGACTGGCACAAATTCCACGATTACGCCGCCGTGGACGCCGGGCGCATCCCCGACCATGTTCTCGAAGACGAAGAACTGCTGGCCAAGCTGCCCGCCTTCTTCCGCACCATTTCCGGCAACAAACCCTCGCGCGCCAAACTGGAAAATCTCATTAAACTGTTGCACGAAAGCTGAACCAATGGACAATCCTATTCGACAGCAGTTTGATTTCTCGGCGGACGTGATTACCAAAGGATTGGGCGCGGAACAACTATGATCGCCTAGTTAGCCCATGAATAAAAAGAAAAAGGCAAAACCCGTTCGGCCTGACGAAATTTTCTCAAATGGGCCGTTGCGTATGGCTCGCTTTGGCAAGAATGTGGTTTGGGAATCTAACTGGGCCGAAGATGATTTTGTCAAGATGCAGCAACGATCAGTTGAACAATACCCAAAGATTGTTCAGGAAATTGACCAGTTAGTTGCCGAGATTGCACAACTGGTCGGGGAATTGCCGGCTGGCCAACTGCTGCATCGTGCTTGGTGGGAGATGGCCGGAAAACACAGCAAGATCAATTCCGAATCAGAAGTTGGTGTTAGCGAGGCGATTTCGATTCGGATGATTGACTACGTTCAGAGTGTAATTGCCGCAGTTGAACCTGCGGCAAACCAGCGACAAGAGGTTACGGAAGAAGAATGGCAGACACTTACTACCAAAATTGAAACCCTCTTCCAAACGATCAACCTGCCCTACCAGATTTGTCTCAGCGCAAAGCACAAAGCTGATGACCCGAATCTCGACGAACACTTTGAGGAATTCAAATTCAAGGCTCAATTGTATTGGTGCAACATTCGAGGTAGCCGATATCAAGTCCACGAACCAGCTTATCTAAAGGACATGTTCCTTCCTCACTCTGAAATGTTGAACGAACTGTTTGGTATCACCGGCGAACAATTTGTCGAATCAATCACGAAGATTTGGCACAACCTTTCATTTGGACTCCGTGAAGTGGTTGAGTCACTTAATCAATTCCGAACGGATGCGGAAAGCGCACTCAAAGTAAAATTCGCAGCCCAACCATCGCCGCTCACGGTCGAGTTGCCAAAGCTTATGAAGGATGTGCTGAAGGAGAAAGGCTGGGAGCAACGCAGGGACGAGGTGTTTGGCCGAGTTTTCGGAACAGATTTGTTTGATTTACAGAAGACAACAAATCTTCCACAACAACTATTGGACGAACTGACTTGGTCGCCAGGGCAAGAGAAGGAATTCTTTGCAGAGGGAGAATTTCGGGGGTGGCCTTTGCGAATCTGGCCTGTTTTTAAGCGGCCTTTCGTTCGGCTCAATGGTCGCTACTGCTGCTTCGATCTCTACAGCCTTTTCGACAACCTGTATCGAGTTATGCAGCGCATTATCGTGCGCCTCAAGCCCGATTATAAGGAAACTTGGAAGCTAAAACAACAGGAACAGTCTGAAACTTTGCCTCTCAGATACCTGCAACGAATTCTTCCTGGGGCTTCGGCTTGGCAAGCGGTTTACTACCAGTGGCAAGCTGGTTCCGGGAAAAAAGAATGGTGCGAAGCAGACGGACTGCTCGTGTATGACGAGCATCTATTCATCATTGAATGCAGAGGTGGCGCTTTTACTTACGAATCTCCAGCGACCGATTTCGATTCCTATGTTGGCTCCCTCAAGAACCTTGTTCTAAAGCCGGCGACCCAAGGCAAGCGATTTCTTGACTACCTCAACAGTGCCGACTCCGTTCCGATCTTTAACAATCACCACCAACAAGTCGGCGAGCTACACCGTGGCACGTTTCGGCACGCTACAATTTGTCCGGTAACTCTCGACCCGTTTACGGAACTGGCCGCACAGGTCCAGCACCTACGCAAGATTGGTGTAGATGTAGGTGCGCACCCAGTATGGGCAATTTCACTGGATGACCTCCGCGCGTATGCAGATGTATTTGAGAACCCTCTGATATTTTTGCATTTCGTTGAGCAGCGCATGCATGCATTCCAATCGGACATCATCCAATCCGATGATGAACTTGATCATCTTGGACTTTATTTGGAGCACAATAATTACAGTCTGCACGCTGAAGAAATGCGAGGAGAGTCCGGTGTCAGGATTGCTTTCAACGGATACCGCTCTGAAGTTGACAAATTCTTTTTTGCTCGATTAGCAGATCCAGCAACACCATGTCCATTGAAGCAGAAGACGCCTCACCGACTCTTGGAAATTGTTGAGTTCTTGGCTCGGACGAATCTGCCCGGACGTAGTCGTATTGCGAGTTTCCTATTGGATTTTTCTGGCGAGTGGCGAGAACGATTATCGCGCGAGATTGATGAAGAGTTGGCAAGGCAACCAGCAACTCGGCGGCCTAAGCCAATGTCCAGTCATGGCGGTGTAGGTCTAACCATGTATTGCTGGACGCCATCATCGTTGCCTCGCAATAGCGAGCTTGCTTTAACTCACGCTCAAACGGTTTTGCTGGTCAATGGAGACGCAAAGCGCCTCATGATGGAATTGGTTTATGATGGCAAGGGATTGCTTCAGGAAGTCTCTTGGCGATGGATTGATAAGGCCGGGATACCGGCGCAATTCCTGCCGAAATTAGAGGCTGATGCAGCGAAGTTACGGCAGAAGCGCGTGGCAACTGCGATAGCGGAACGAGGGAAGATCGGCAGGAACGAATCTTGCCCGTGTGGAAGCGGCAAGAAATACAAGAGATGCTGTCTGCTCCAATAAAGTTTTGTGAACATGGATGACAATTTAACATCAGCCGCCACGCCGTCCGTTGAAATTTACACGGACGGCGGATGCGAACCCAATCCCGGACCGGGCGGTTATGGCGTGGTGTTGTTGCATCCCAAGAAGCGCGCGGAAGCCAGCGGCGGC
>PLZL01000283.1 GCA_003152145.1 Limisphaerales bacterium | reverse complement strand
CAATCAGCAGCAGCACGGCCAGCACGACGAGGCCGACGACGACTTTCGTCAGTTTGCTCCAGATGCCGAGATCAACGTTCACGCGGCGAGTTAAACACGCTCGCGCCGTGGGCGAAAGCGGATTTTATTGTCAGCGCGCCCGCGTATCGGTATCTTTGTGGCCACATGATCAAGGCGTTGTTTCTGATATTTGAGCCGGAGGCGGCGTGGAACAAGGTCGCGCTGTCGCGGCGCGGCCTCGGTTACATCGTGGGGCTTTATCTTTTGCCGATGATGCTGATCGTGGGCGTAGCGGAGGGTTTTGGCCTGGTCAAGTGGGGCCGGTGGCAGTCGGCCGTCGGTCAAATCAAACCATTCACGGTGCGGGAGGCCTTGATTTATGAAACGGCGGAACTGCTGCTGATGGCGGTCATCATCCTGGCGGGCGCCCATTTCATCAAGGCGCTGGGCGACACGTTTCAGGTCCGGCACACTTACGCAAAGACATTGACCGTGGTGATTTACGGGTTAAGTCCGGTTTTTTTGCTCCGGCTGCTGGATGTCAGCCCGACCATCAATCTGTGGATGCCGTGGGCCATCGGCATCATGCTCACCATCAAAGTCCTCTACACCGGCGTGCCGCGCATCATGCTGCCCGATCCGCCNNCTCGCCGCCAGGCTGCCGTTTTGAAAATGAAGGTGCCGGTTGAACAACATCTGCTGAACGCGCTCGCCGAATTGGACAATGCCGTCAAGGCGATGCCCGCCGTCGGGGCAAAACCTAATTTGCTCCTGCTCTTCACCCGCATTGACCAACTGGCGAGACAACTGCCGCCGGCTGCCGATCCCGGGTTACGCCATTATCTCCAAAGCAAAAGCTACGAGAAGGCGCGGCTGTTCCTCGAGGGTCGTGGCAAAGAAAATGCCAAAGGCAACTGAAGCCATCGAGTTCGGATTATTTCCCGCGACAGTTTTTTCTTCGCGTCTTTGCGCCTTTGCGTGAAACTCCCCGCCAATGTTTCTCGACGACACCATCGCCGCCATCGCCACGCCGCTCGGTGAAGGCGGACTCGCCGTCGTCCGCGTTTCCGGCGCGCAGGCGTTTGCCGTTGCCGAGAAAAGTTTTTTGCCCGTCGGAAAAAGTTCGCTCAAGCCGTCCGCTGCGCCCACGCACAGTATTCATTTCGGGAAAATTGTTCGCGGCGAAAAAGTGATTGACGAGGTGCTCCTCGCTGTCCTGCGCGCGCCGCGCACGTTCACGCGCGAGGACACGGTGGAAATTTCCTGTCACGGCGGCATTTTGCCCGCGAAACTCGTCTTGGACACGCTGCTCGCCAACGGCGCGCGGCTGGCCGAGCCGGGCGAGTTCACGCGCCGCGCCTTTCTCAACGGGCGCATTGACCTCGCGCAAGCCGAGGCTGTCGCCGATTTGATCCATTCGCGCACGGAACTCGCGCTTGCTGCCGCCAATGAACAGCTTGCCGGTAAGCTGTCGCAGCGCATCAACCGTCTCCGCGACGATTTGATGCACACGCTCGCGCACGTCGAGGCGCACATTGATTTTCCCGACGAGGACATTGCGCCGGACACAAAAGAAAAGTTGCTGCAAAGTTTGGAGAAAGGCGTCGTGTTCATGGACGAATTACTGCGCACGGCCAATGAAGGACAGATTTTGCGGCACGGCATCCGCGCGGCGATTGTCGGCCGCCCAAACGTCGGCAAGTCGAGTCTGCTCAACCAACTGCTCGGACGCGACCGCGCCATCGTCTCGCCAATTGCGGGCACGACGCGCGACACGATTGAGGAAACGGCGAACGTTCGCGGCCTTCCGGTCGTGTTCATTGACACCGCCGGATTGCGCGAGGCGCGCGACGAGATTGAACTTGAAGGCATCCGCCGCAGTCGCGAATCACTCGCCAAAGCCGAATTCATTTTGCACGTGCTCGATGCCAGCGAGGCGCTGACAAAGGCGGATGAAAAATATTTCGCCGAGTTCGCTGGCAAAAANNCTGTCCCCACCCGCAGCGGGTTGAAAATATCGTAAGTGCTGCGGCTGGGGACAGCCGCGCTCCAGTCGTGGACGTTTGTTGTTTGAGCGGGCAGGGGATTGAAGCCTTGAAGGACGCCGTCAAGGAACTGGTCTGGTCCGGCGAAATCAAGGCCGAGATGCTACAGGTGATGATCAACTCGCGGCATCAGGACGCGCTGAACCGCGCCCGTGCGTCAACGCAGATGACGATTGATGCGCTGCGCGGCGACGCGACGCTGGAACTCGCCGCGATGGATTTGCGCATTGCCGTCAACGCCGTCGGTGAAATCGTTGGCAAAACGGCTACGGAAGATTTGCTGGATTCCATCTTCAGCCAGTTTTGCATCGGCAAATGATCACGGGGCCATCTGAACATTGTTCGTTGTGAACAATGTGCCCCTGAAACCGGTGACGTTGATGCCGTCAAACTTTGCGTTCAAAACATTCGCCAGCGTGATGCCGCTTGCGCAATTGCCGGTGATATCGGTGAACGTCAGGCCGTCAATCGGCCGGTCTGCGGACACATTTTTACCGGCCACAAGCACCTGCGTATTGTTGATCCAGACATGATCGAAGCTGATGTTTTTCACCAGCGCCCATTTCTCAACCGCGCCGGGCACCGGGTCGGTGGCTTGGATGCCTTTGGTCACTAGGTCAATGCCCACAAACGTCCCGGAATTGTTGATGATGAGATTTTCGCCGGTGATGTTTTCNNACATGGTGCAGTTTTCGATCCGCACGTCGCGGATGCCGCCGGACATTTCCGTGCCGAGGCCCAGGCCGGCGTCAATGCTGCTGGCAAGCGTGCAATTCCTGATGAGGACGTTTTGCGTCGGGCGCCCGAGGAGCATGGCTGCCAGGCCGCGCCCGGATTTCAGCGAGATGGCGTCGTCGCCGGTGTTGATATCGCAATTCTCGATGGTCACGTCGCTGCAGGAATCCACGTCAATGCCGTCGCCGTTGGTGTTGATGGTGCGGATGATGAGGTTGCGCGCGGTGAGGTTCTTGCAGAGAAGCAGATGGATTGACCACAACTGTTGATACATGGTGGAAAATCCGTTCAGCGTCACGTTGGTGCCGTTGGCCAGTTCGATGAGCGCCGGGCCGCGTGGATTGCGCAGCCGGCTCAAGTTCAAGGACGGTCCGAAAATCGAGCCGGGGCCGGTGATGCTGACGTTGTCCGCCTTTTCCGAGGAGATGAGCGCACGATGACCCTGCCGGAACTCGCCTTCCCAGCGGACGCGCACCAGCGGATAATCCGCGATGTCCGGGCTGCCAATCAGATTCGCGCGGCTCTCCAGCCGCAAGGTCGTGTTTGGGCCGATGACAATGCTGCCAATCAGATAAACGCCCGGCGGCACGCTCACGGTGCCGCCGCCTTTGGCTTTGCAGTAATCGAGCGCCGCCTGGAACGCCGCCGTGTCCTTGGTCACACCATCGCCCTTCGCGAGGAAGCTGCGGACATCGAGGGAAGTTGGATGCACCACCTTGCCCGGCTGCGTCGAGCGGCAGCCGACGGCAAATGTCAAAACGAGGGTGAAACAAAACAGGGCAAGGGACCGTCGGGGCGTTTTCATGGTCAATTTTACCATGTTGTAATCCATCGCGCGCAAAACTTCAATGCGCGATATTTGCCCGGCTCAATCTTCAGCCGGTTTGAATTGGAAATAAGCGTGCGAAAATTCCTGTGGCAAGCGGGCATGAAAAATGGTAAATGACTGGCTGAAGTTTATGTCACAGCCGATGCCCATTGAGCCGGAAAAGTTGAAGCCCGTGCTGCACGAAAAAATCGAGCGCATGGATGCCGAGCATCTTTCGCTGCTCAATCGTGTTTTGCTTCAAGTCGAAGCCGAGGAATTGGCCGACCGTTTGAATGAAGCCTTCGACAAAGACCGCGAACAAGGCAAGCTGCGCCGCATTTCCGAGTTGGTGAAACAGTTTCGCGCGGAACACCGTTACGCATGACCGTTTGTCTCGACACCGGCGTCTTTCTTCAAATCTTTGGCGCGAAGCAACCATTTCATCCGATTCTCCGCGCGTTGCTGGATGGCCGTCTCACGCTCGCGGTTTCCACGGAAATTCTGCTCGAATACGAGGAAATCACCACGCGGCTTTCCGGCGCGGAACGCTGGCGCGATGTCGCGGCGTTGCTGGAATTGAACAAATCTTTTTTGGTGCTGTTGGCGTCGCGCTTCTCGTTTTGACGTTTAAGCTTGTTCATAAAGAGAAGTATTCCTTTGCTTTTTTTGTATTCATTGTCGCGGTGGTTTCGTTTCTTCTTACGGCAACTTGGTTTCAAGGTTTAATGAAGACCGGAGTTATTTCGACCGTGGCTTCGACTCTAAAATTATATGGCAACAGGCTTGATGATTTTCAGACGACCATAACGAGCATGGGATGTAACGATTAATTTGCAATATGTCATAGATTCTCGTGAGACTAATTTAATTCAAAAAGTCGAAACTCGAGGAAAACAAATCTTCGCTGATAATATGGTAGTCTGGGAAGCTCCTTCGACTAATAATATCAGCAAATAACTACCACACTTCCACCGGACCTTTCGGCACGGGAATTTGTTCGCGTTGAGTTGAAGCGGGCCTTCGCTCCGCTTCGTCCCCGCAAGCCGGCTCGTCGCGCATAAAGGACGCGACCATAGGTGGCGGACGGAAGCGTGGCTGCAATTCGCCGGTATCGTCGAGAAATTGCTGCCGCCAGCGGATGTAATTTTCCAGAACCTCGTTGAATTCCACACGTGTGGAAACTTGCACGACGCGCTTGTTGAATTCGTGGCACGGGCCGAACCGCTTGGCATACCACGGCGCGACTTTGCGGAACATCCGGCAGCCCAGTCCCTCGCCGAAAACTTCAACCATCAAATCGAGATGGCGGCACATCACGCGCACGCGCTCGGCAAAGGATGGTTCGGGCTGCAAGGCAGGGCGCGACACTCCGTGCGCGCCGTCAACCTCGTTGTTGCCAGCGGAGGGCAGGGGACTGCCCGCCCTACCATTCAAATAAGACAGCGTCCTCTGGAAAATCCATGGGTCGTAAAACGCGCCGCGTCCGATGCTCACGCCCGCGCAGCCGGTTTCATCGAACATCTTCTTCGCGGCCTGCGGCGTGATGATGTCGCCGTTGCCGATAACCGGAATGTTTTTCACGGCTTCGACAACTTTGCGGATTCCGGTGAGATTGACTGTGCCGCCAAAACCTTGTTCGCGCGTCCGGCCATGAACAAAAATCGCCGCGACTCCGGCATCCTCCAGCGAGCACGCCAAATCCGGCGCGGTGAGGTTTTCGTCATCCCAGCCGAGCCGCATTTTTGCCGTTACAGGAATTTTCACGGCGCCGACCATGCCGCGGACGAGCGCGGCGGTCTTGTTGAGTTCGGTCATCATGGCGGAGCCGCCGCCGACGTTGCAGACTTTGCGAACGGGACAGCCCATGTTGATGTCAATCGAAGCGATGCCAAGCGATTCGAGGATGAGGGCGGCGTCGCGCATTTCTTCGGGCACGGAGCCGAAAAGCTGGACGGCCAGCGGCGTATCGGCCGGGCGCGTTTCAATCAGTTTGAACGCCTTCGGATTTTTCTCCAATAGCGAGCGGGCGTTGACCAAATCCGTCGTGCAAAGGCCGACGCCGCCGATTTCGCGCACGACGAGGCGGAAGGGCAGGTTGGTGTAACCCGCCAGCGGCGAGAGAAACAGGTTTGATTTCAGCGTCAGCGGACCGAGGCGCATGGGCTGAATTTAAGCCGAAATCATTCATTGCGAAAGCGGCAATGCCATGTTAATATGCCATGCAAAATGTTCGACGACGACTTGAACCAACGCAAGAGCGACGACCGCGGGCCGAAGAAGCCGGCGGGTGGCTTCAATATTCCCACGTTCACGTGGGTCGCGTGGATTGCCATCATCGGCTGCATCGTGGCGTGGACGCTGTTGCACAACCGCCTGACCCCGCAGGCCGGCCCGTTGTCGGAATCCGACTTTCTCAAAAAATTCGAGGCGAACCAGATTGTGAGCGCGGTGGTCAACGACAGCCTCCAGTCGTCACGGTTCGTGCAAATCACCGGCAAATATTACAAGGCCGACAAGGACGGGAATCTAGCCAAGCCGCTGACGGAAGTGCCGTTCATCGTTGAATACGCGTATCTGCCCGATGACGTGCTGAAGGCATTGGTGCGCTCGGACAAGATCATGATGTCCCAGCCCAACCCGATGCTTTCGGCGCTTGGCTACAATCTGTTGTTTTTCCTCGGCATCGCGCTGCTGTTCTGGTTTTTCTTCATCCGGCAGATCAAGCTCGCCGGCAAAGGCGCCTTGAGTTTCGGCAAAAGCAAGGCCCGGCTGCTGGCGAAGGATCGGAACAAAGTCACGTTCAAGGACGTGGCCGGAGTGGATGAAGCCATTGAGGAAGTCTCCGAGCTGGTGGAATTTTTGAAGGACCCGAAAAAATTCCAGCGGCTCGGCGGACGCATTCCGAAGGGCGTGCTGATGGTCGGGCCACCCGGCACCGGCAAAACGCTCCTGGCCAAGGCCATCGCGGGCGAGGCGGACGCGAGCTTTTTCAGCATCAGCGGCTCGGACTTTGTGGAAATGTTCGTCGGCGTTGGCGCGAGCCGCGTGCGCGACATGT
>PLZL01000092.1 GCA_003152145.1 Limisphaerales bacterium | reverse complement strand
CCGGCCAACATCGTCGCCGTGCCGCTCGGCACGCTGGCGCTGATGAGCAACCTCGGCGCGCTCGTGTGCGGAACGTGGCTGCCGTGGGCGACGGAATTGTTCAACCACGCCGCGTGGTTTTTCATGGTGGCGATGACGGACGTGAGTGAATGGGCCACAAAAATCCCGGGCGCATTTTTTTATGTGCCCGCGCCGTCGTGGGCCATGATCGTGATTTACTACGCGGTCATTGTCGGCGGGTTGAGCGGCTGGCTGTTCGCGCCGAGGCGACGAATCTGGAGCGCGGCAGTTTTGATTGTAATCGCCGCAACCTATTTCTGGCGCTGGGAACAGGCGCGCGATGAAACCGATTTGACCGTGCTGCCGCTCAACGGCGGCCACGCAGTTTTCGTGGATGCCGCCGGGCAAAAAAACGACTGGTTGGTCAATTGCGGCGACGAAAACAGCGTCGAATTCACACTAAAGCCATTTCTTCGAGCGCAGGGCGTGAACAAGCTTCCACGGCTCGTGTTGACTCATGGCGATGCGCGCGACTGCGGCGGCGCGGAGCCGCTCAACGAACTTCTCAGCATCGGTGAATTGTGGACCAGCAACGCGAGATTTCGTTCGACGACTTACCGCGACGCCATTTTGGAATTTGAGAAATCGGCGCGCCATAAAATTTTCAACTGCGGCGACAAAGCCGGTAGCTGGCAGATCTTGTTTCCCGCCGACACAAATCATTTTTCGCCCGCCGACGACCAAGCGCTAGTGCTGCTGGGAACGTTCCATGGCTCGAAAATCTTATTGCTTTCGGATTTGAGCCACGCCGGCCAGGACGCCCTGCTCTCGCGCACAAACGGATTGCGCGCGGACATTGTAATTGCCGGGTTGCCCGACGGCAGTGAGCCGCTTTGCGACGCGCTGCTCGACGCGATCCAGCCGAAAGTCATTGTCATCGCGGATTCTGAATTTCCCGCGACGCGNNTTCCGGCGCGGTGACTATTGTGACGGACAAATCCGGCTGGAAATTGCGGACTATGGATGGACAGAAATTCACGTCGCCGTAGCAGCGGACGTGAGTCCGCTCAATCTTGCTCGCAATTATTAGAGCCGACTCACGTCGGCTGCTACAATTTTCTGGTGACTGTGACGGATATGTGCCGCGCCTGCGGAACCGGAAATTTTTTAACTTCCACTGTCACGCTGACGGGCTTGAACTCGGACAGAATCATGTCCGCAATGTCACCGGCAAGTCTCTCAATCAGTTTCCAGCTTTTGCCGTCGCCGAATTTCAAGAGCCTTTGTGAAACGGCAAAATAATCAATCGTATCGGTGATTGAATCTGTTTTGGCCGCCTTCGATAAATCGGATTCCATTTCAATCGTCAGCAGCAGGCGCTGCGGCTTGGCGCGTTCCGCGTCCGGGACGCCAACGCGGTAAAATACTTCAAGGTCAACGATGGAAATATGAAACATTTACGATTTACGATTTACGATTTTTGATTTGGACACCGCGTTGATCAAAACTCTCGTCGGCTTATTCAATTTCATTTTTTTTGCTTCGGCCATTTCAACCCAGCCAAACTCGCGGCCTTCGTCGTTCAGAACCACTTTCGGTTTGCCCTGGCAATGGCAGGTGTAATTCAGCAAAACAAAATGAGCGTCTCGGTAAAATTCCTTCGAGTGGATGCAATCCTGCACGAGCACAAATTTTATGTCCGAAACTTTAAGTCCGGTTTCTTCCAAAATCTCACGGCGGAGCGCGGTCTTGGAGGTTTCGCCCCATTTGATTTTGCCGCCGGGAATGCCCCAGAGGTTCGACCATTTGTGCGTTCGGATCATCAGCACTTCATTTTTGCCGTTGAAAATCAGCCCGCCGACGGTCGCGATTGGCGGCTGGGCTTCCTCATTTTTCTTTGCGAGCGGTTTAAGGTGCAAAAAATCATTCTGCTCCAGCACGCCGCGCAATTCGCCAAGATGCTCGACGATCAAATCCGGCTGCGCCGCGCGCAATTGCTCGAGCGTGTTGTAACCCGTGAGCACCGCGCAGGAATGGACGCCGCCGTGCCGCGCCGTTTCGATGTCGTGCTCCATGTCGCCAATGAACAGCGTTTCGTCCGGCTTGAGTTTGTTTTCGGCGAGGATTTCGTGGATTTTTTTCCGCTTGTCCCAAACGTCGGTGTAGGGCTTGTCGAGGAATGCGTCGAAACCGGTCACGCGGCATTGCTCCTTGAAATAGTCGGCGTGAACGGTGCTCAACAGAAACGTGCGCATTTTTTTTTCGCGGCAAAATTCGAGGAAGCCGCGCGCGTGCGGCAGTTCGCAGACCGAATCCTGCGCCTGCTTGAAGCTCGCGTGGAACCAGCTTTCAAGTTGCGGCATCGGGACATCCGGCGTATGGCGGTTGTAGAAATTCGTGAACGGCAGGGAAAACTCCGCGCGAAATTCCGCCAGCGACATTTCCGGCTTGCCGGACTGCGCGAGGACGAAGTTGGATGCCTTCAAAACGGCGGGCAGATCGTCCACCAAAGTGCCGGACCAGTCGAAGATGATGTTGCGGATCACGCGCAAATTTTAACCGCGAAATACGCGAAACACACGAAAAAATCAGCCGCGAAAGAACGCAAAGAACACAAAAACAAACAATTCTTTGTGTCCTTTGAGGTCTTTTGCGGCTAAAAATTCGGGCGCAATGCTCGTCGCATTCAACAAACCGTTTGGCGTGCTGTCGCAATTCACCGGCGACCTGCCGCGTCAAGGCGCGAGCACGGCGGCCGGCTCGGCGAACCGGACGCTCGCGGAATTTGGTTTTCCGAAAAACGTCTATCCGATTGGCCGGCTCGACGCGGATTCCGAGGGGCTGTTGCTTTTGAGCGATAAACCGGAGTGGAACGCGAAATTGCTGCATCCGCGCCATGCCCATGAACGCGAGTATTGGGCGCAGGTTGAGAAAATCCCGACGCGCGCGGCACTGGACAGATTACAACGCGGCGTTTTGGTTCAAGGCAGAAAAACTTTGCCGTGCCGCGCGTGGCTGCTGGAGTCGCAGCCAGAGGTAGGGCGCGCAGTCCTCTGCGCGCCGCCGGGCGGGATTGTTGAACCTCGCGGCGCGCACGGAGTGACGCGCCCTACCTTGCCGCCACGCAATCCGCCCATCCGATTTCGCAAAAGCGTCCCCGATTGCTGGATTGGGCTGGAACTGGTCGAAGGCAAAAACCGTCAGGTGCGGCGCATGACAGCGGCCATCGGCCATCCGACGCTGCGGCTGGTGCGCGTGCGGATTGGAAATTTTTGGCTCGCCGATTTGTCGCCGGGTCAGTGGCGTGGGCTGACGGCGGCGGAAATTAACTTGGTAAATCCAAGCGCAGGCGAAAATCCGGTTTGAGGAGCAAATCCGAATGCCGCAGGGAAAACGGACGGACGTGGCGGCGTCTCGGCAGAGCGCCGCAAACTGTGCGGGAATTCGCGCCCAAGCTGGCCAAAGGGGAAATCGCGTCGCTGTCCGGCGCGGGGGATGACCCGCGCAACTTTCAAATCAGCGTGCCGGTGCAGCCGGGCAATTCGGGCGGGGCGCTGGTGGATGAACGGGGCAACGTNNAGAGCAGTCTGCTGTTGAGCTTCCTCGAATCCATCCCCGCCTTTTCCGCCAAGCTCAAATCGCCGGTCACGGCTGACCGGAAGTTTGAGGACGTCGTGAAGTCGGCACAGGATGCGGCGGTGCTGGTGTTGGTGTATTGATTTCATTGCCGCGAAAAGGCACAAAAGGCGCAAAGAGTTTTTCCTTTTGTGATCTCTGCGCTTCTTTGCGGCCAAATCATCAGGATGCAGCGGTGCTGGTCTTGGTTTATTGATTCGCCTTCATTGACGCTGGCGGAGAACGGCGGCAATTGCGCAGTTGCCATTATTTCAAAAACGGGGTTTATTACTGGCATGAAGAAAAACGCCGTTGTGACGGTTGATCCGGAAATCATGAGCGGCACGCCCTGCTTTGCCGGCACGCGGGTGCCGGCGCGCGCGCTGCTGGACTACCTCGAAGGCGGTGAAACGCTGGATGAATTTCTCGAACAGTATCCCACCGTTTCACGCCGGCAGGCCATCGCCTTTCTCGAACAGGCCGGTGAACGTCTGCTCGCCACCGCCTGAATGAGAATCCTGCTCGACGAATGTCTGCCGAAGGATTTGGCACGCGAGCTTCCCGGCCACGCCGTCAAAACCGTGCCGGAAGCCGGCTGGGCCAGCATCAGCAACGGCAAACTGATCGCCCTCATCGCGGATTCGGGCAGGTTCGACCTCTTCGTGACGATGGATAAAAGCCTGCCGCATCAAAACAAAATCAAGGGATTTCCTTTCGCCATCGTCGTGTTGCGTGCGAAGTCGAACCGGTTGATTCAGGTGAAACCCTTTGCATCGGAAATATTGGAACGAGCGGACAAATTCAAGCCCGGCCACGCTTATGTCCTGGCGGTTTGACGGCTTCCCAACTCACAAGCAACTTTTCACCATGATTGATGTTGCTGAAATTCACCTGTGTGGCGCGATGCTGCGCGCAAAGTTCGAGCCGCTGGCGAAGGAAATTTTCACGCTCAAGAAGCAGCTCAAAATGCGGCGCAACAATTCGTGACTCATTGGCGGCCGAACCAATGGCCGAGCGAATGGAAGACTTCCGGGCCGAAGGTGAATTGATAGGCGACATAAAGCTGAAAGTCCGTCGGGCCGTCCAGGGAACGGCCGGCGGAAAAAAGCAGGTGCTGGTGTTCGGTAAAATCAATGACTGTTCCGATGTTGAATGCGGTGTCGCCACGCCCGCCGGTTTCCATCGTGGTGCGATGATAGATTTCCGCGCCGACCAGGACATTTTTCGTGACCTGCTTCTGCACGACCGCGCCGACGAAGCCCCAGTTCTCGTTGCCGTCGCCGGGATTGATGCCGTAACCGCCGCCGCCGTAAATCGTCCAGTCGCCAAAACTTTTCTGCAGCCACAACGGCAGGAAGGCCTGCACATGGCCGCTGCCAAGTCCTTCCGATTCATAGCCGGTGGGAACTTCCAGCAGCGGGAAAATTCCGACTTGCGGCATATGGTCCGTCTCCTGAATGAAACGGAATTTCACGCCGAGTTCGGTGTCCCCATAACCGTAGTGTGTGCCGCCGTCCGACGGCGCATTATAAGCCAGCGGCGCGATGAGATGAAGCTGCACGTTGGTAACGACGCCGTAGTTCAACTCGATGTGCGGTGCAGTCCCCGACCAGCCACCGGCAGTTTCGGTGTGCTGTGATGCGATATAAAATTCCCAATTCAGGTAATCAACCGGCTCCGGGTCATCCGTCAAAAACGGTGGTCCGGCCAGGATTTTTAATGGACCCGCGAGCAATATCACAGCCAATACGACGGATGCCTTTTTTGCCATGTGTTTCCCTTTCAATCCGGGAAGCGTGGTTAATCGCCGATCAAGTAGAATCCCAAAATGATGAGACCGCCGGTTGCGACTCCCGACACGAGCGCGCCGATCAAGCGATTGGCGGTCATCTTGATCCCTTGCCCGCCATTGGTCTGCGCGAACAGCCAGCCGAAGAAGGCAAAGAGGCCAAGGATGATGAAGCAATGAGAAACCCATTGATGGCCGGTGAGTTTTTCCATCCCTGCCACGACAGCGGGAGTTTTTTCTTTCGCGACCACCAGCAGGGCATTGGCCACGCTGGCAAGTGCCAGGGAAAGTCCGAATGAAACTGTGTATTTTGAGACGCCGGTGTTTTCCATGTTCGCTCTCCTGTTTTTAATTTTACCTCGCCAGTAATCCTACCTTTACTCCCATCGCTATGATGGCCCCGTCACCTTCCACCATCAATGCCAGCAAGACAATCATGCCTGCCACCCAAAGCACCACGCGGCGCGCATCTTTGTTTGCCGACAAATTGTTGGCGGCGGCGATGGGCAGATAGGTGACCATCAGCAGCAGCATGATGACCAGATGCTCCTTTGTCTCCATGAAGAAGCTGTGGGCGAAAGGCCAGGGTCCTTTCAAAATGATGGCCTTGTCCGCCTTGTAGGAGAAGACATACCAGTAACCGGCGATCAAAAAAGCGATCCACATGAAAACCGCGGCGGCACAGCTCATCTTTCGGATACGATATTGGTTGGCTTCGGAGACGTTCAGCACATCCACAAAAACCCAAATGGTCGTGACGAGGCAGGCCACCCCAAACATGACATGAGCCATCAAGATGAGTTCATTCATAACACAATTGCGGCCTGTCGTATTAAATTCGAGAAAATACCTGGGATGTTAATAATCCAATCACAACCGGCCTTCACCTAGGATTCATCCTGCCCAAATCCTAGCGGGACATGGATTCCACACAAGAAGATTCTTTTCTGCGCCCCATTACCTGCCGGCATGTTTGATTGACGAATATTAATCCCCCAATTCACCTTCATTGACGCTGGCGGCTGGCGGCGGTAACTTTTCACCATGATTGACGTTGCAGAGATTCATCCGCGTGGTGCGATGGCCAAAAGCAAATTCGAGCCGCTGGCGAAGGAAATATTCACGCTCAAGAAGCAGCTTAACGCCGTCATTCTCGCGCACAATTACCAGGTGCCGGAAATCCAGGACGTGGCGGATTTCGTGGGTGATTCGCTCGGCCTCGCGCAACAGGCGGCCAAGACGAGCGCGGACGTGATCGTTTTCTGCGGCGTTCATTTCATGGCGGAGACGGC